>QQSG01000004.1 GCA_003602665.1 Candidatus Poseidoniales archaeon | reverse complement strand
CACATCCATAGTGGGAACATTCTTTCATGGTTAGGGAAGAAAGATCGATCAAAGAAAATAAAACAACGTCTCCAAGATTGCAACGCCACCATCGTTTGTCTTTCAGATCGTTGGAAGGAACTCATTACACCGTTCCTTGGAAAATGCGTCGTTTCCTCAAACCCAATCGACCCGATTCATTGCATTGATGAAACGGTGATTCGAAAACCGAATCAACTTCTCCTCCTGGGTCGTAATGATGCTGTCAAAGGCCATGATTTCGCTTTCCAAATTATGCGGGAATTGAATAAGAAAGGTTGCGAATACGAACTTCATTGTACAGGACGCGAACGCGCTCCAGATGATCTTCCCAATGTGATTGCGCATGGTTGGGTATCGGTCGAAGAGAAAGTGAAACTCCTTCAAGAATCATCACTCTTGGTCTTACCGTCCTCCTACGAAGGACAACCCATGGTTGCACTCGAAGCTCTTGCATGTGGAACGCCAGTGCTTGCGTCAGATACAATTCATTCACTTCCAAGTGGGTTAGAAACCATTTCCATGAGCAGTAAGGAGGATTGGATCGAAAAAATCGAGCAAATTCAATCCAATGCTACAACCAAACTACCAGAGATTCATAGTATTGACTTTGTCAATGAGGTTCTCATTTCGATTTATTCTTCCAAAGGTTCAATGAAATCAAGAAGTGGTTGAATCGTTTTTCTCCAATCAAGATTATTCTCTGCATATACTCTTGCTTGCAGGCTTAAGGTTGCGAAATTTCCATTGTCATTCCATTGTCGGATTACGCCAACTGTATCATCAACGAATGTTTGTTGATCAAGCAGTTGGTACCAATCTGAATTTTCAGTCTTGACAGGTAAATGATGGCCATCATGATCAATACCAACCACGAGAAGCCCACTACTGATGTATTCGCTACGTTTCAATGGACTGGAGATTGTCCAAACTGGGAGATTTGGCATAGGCAGTAATCCTATATCACATCCTTGCAACATGCTCGGTATTTTTGAATGATGAACTGAGCCGTGAACTTGTAAACTCGATTTGGAATTTGCTAGATTCGAAAGGTGTAAGTCTAGATCACCTGAACCGATCAAATGTAACTCGGCTTCAATGCCATTGTTCTCCAAAGCATCGAGTAGGAGGATGAGTTTGAGGATACCTCTGTGCCTATCCATTTTCCCATGATAGACTAATTTGATCGGAGGCTCGAGTTTGGCCCGATTAGTTGGCTGAAACAATTGGGTATTCACGCCAGCGTGAACGATACACAAATGGTTTTCTTTGATTGAAAATTGCTTCTTAACCAGTGCTTGATGGGAAGGACTGACCACCGTTCCTCCGATACAAGTACCGTTACGACGGAGTGAAGAGGCTACTAATCTCCAGGCCCTTTTCCAAACACCTCGTTGCATTTTTGCGAACAAATTCGCATCGGCTGGAGGGGAACGATCGACACAAATCCAACGAGCACCATGCTTCTCGGCAAGCGATGAAAGAGGTTTTACGAGAGGCCAATCAATCATGAGCACACAATCATCCAGATTAATTCCTTTGAGATGACTTCTCATGTTTTTGGCTAAACTCGACGCCTTTCGTCCTTTGATTGGAGATTGGTCCAATTGGACATGGGTCCATGCGTATGCACCGGTTGGTAAGTCTGGGCCAAGGACGATTACTTCGTGGTTAGCTGAAAGCAATTCGTTGATGATGGCGATTTGTGTTGTAGCACACAGATCTCCCCTAAAGTGCCGTGTTGTACACCAATAGAATTTCAAGAAGTTTTCACCTTTATGAGTTGCCTCAAACCTTCCTCAAGCTGGATTTCAGGTTTCCAATGAAGATCATTTTCAATGGCAGTGATCGATGCAACAGAACGTTCGATATCCCCTGCCCTCTCAGATTGGAATATGGGTTGAAATGCATTCTCAGACCCTGTTAATTTGTGAGTGAGAGAGGCTAATTGCATAACAGTGATTGAATTTCCAGTTCCAACATTGTAGACGCTTTGTGAAGGACTTGACCATTCATTGATTGCTAAGCCAACGAGGAGCCGTGCCACATCATGTACATGAACAAAATCACGCGATTGTTGACCCGTCCCATAGATTTTAGGTTGTATTCCTCGTGAGAGCAGATCAATGAAGATCGGAACGACTGCTCCATAATTCGAATCCAACCGTTGATTTGGCCCATAAACATTGAAGAATCGTAGGCTAAGATATTCAGAACCTTCCTGAAATTTCTCATCAATCTTGCTTTCAATTTCAGACTTTGATTGGGCATAGGGAGATTGCAATTCCCCACTATAACTTTCCTTTAATGGCATTACTTCACAATCCCCGTATACAGCAGAAGACGACGCAAAAATGAATCGTTCCACATTGTTTCGTTGGGCGAGTTGGAGGACATGTCCTGTGCCATCAACATTTACTGCATGGTTTCGTAGTGGATCTTGAATTGACTTTGGAACGGATACTTGAGCAGCAAGGTGAATGATAGCATCAAATTCATCATTCAATTGTTCAAGTGATTGACGATTTTGAATATCCATTTCGAGGACGTTGACTCCCAGTTTTTCCAAAGTATCCTTGGAAATTGCAGCGTTTTCGAAGGAATCCAATACTGTGACCATTACTCCTTTTTCAAGAGCATATTGAACTGTATTGGAACCGATAAATCCGGCACCTCCCGTAATGAGAATATGCTTCATCAATTGGTTCTTAGAGGCCGTAAGTAAAACAACTCTTCGGTGTTCTTCCCATTCAATTCAAAAACAATCAATCTCAGGGGGGAAACATGGGTTGGGACGACGCCTTTTCCGAGCGAGCCCAAAATGGAAATTT
>QQSG01000039.1:11593-36665 GCA_003602665.1 Candidatus Poseidoniales archaeon | reverse complement strand
CCTACTGTATTTGCCATATTCAATTCAGCAGGTCCAGGAATACTGATTCCCATGTGCCCATCCTTTTCTGCATGTTTTGCAAGTTTGTGGAATGTATGTGCTGCATGGATGAGTGCTTTCGAAGGAATACAACCTCGGATAAGACATGTGCCTCCAACACGCTGTCCTTCAACGATTACTGTGTCTAGGCCAAGTTGTCCAGCACGGATTGCAGCGACATAGCCACCTGGTCCAGCACCAACAACCAATACTTTGCATTGACGTGTTTTCATTTCAATAACCTCACATGAAGATTGTAGCAGGGTGTTCAAGCATAGACTTGACCAACTGAACAAGACTTGCACCATCATGTCCGTCTACGACTCTGTGATCCCAAGAGGAAGAGAGATTCATGATGCGACGAACTTCAACACGTCCATCGATAACGACTGCACGGTCTTTGGCATTGTGGACTCCGAGGATTCCAACTTCTGGCTTGTTGATAATTGGTGTTGCACCGAGTCCACCCATTCGACCAAGGCTTGTAATGGTGAATGTTGAACCTGAGAGGTCATCGGCTGCAGCCTTTCCATCACGTGTTGCTTGAGTGACACGTCCCATTTCAGCAGCAGCAGACCAAATGTCCATCGCTTCAACATGCTTAACGACAGGAACGTACAATCCACGGTCTGTTTGAGTAGCGATTCCAAGATGTACGGCTTCATGTCGGGTTACGACTCCTGCCTCGTCATCATAAAGTGCATTACACTCTGGGCGTTGTCCGAGACCTTTGACCAAAGCGAGCATGATGAACGGAAGGTAAGTCAACTTTGGAGCACCTTCAGGGCGAGTTGCGTTGAGATGTTGTCGAAGTGCTTCCAACTCTGTGACATCAACTTCTTCAAAGTATGAGAAGTGAGCAATCGTAGAGTAGGATGACATCATGGAATCAGCAATTTTTCTTCGCAGACCGATGACCTTGATGTCTTCAGTTCCAGTTCTTGCAACACGTGCGCTTCCACCGATTGGCATGGATGAACTTGCACGACTTGCGCCACCACTGAGGTGGACATCGAGGTCAGCATGAGTGATTCTTCCCGCAGGACCTGATCCTGCAACATGGTACAAATCAACACCAGCAGAGCGTGCACGTTGTCGAACGGCAGGACTTGCTAGAGGCTTGGTTCCAGGAGCGCGTTCTACGGTAGGACCTGCTACAGAAACTGGTTCTGCAACTGGCTGAGGTGTTGGTTCAGGAGCTGCAACAGGTTCAGGAGTTGGTTCCGGTTTGGATTCAACTTCTTCTTTTGCAGGTGCTTCTTCTGAAGCAGAAGCGTTTCCGTCTCCATCAACATCAAACTCGATGCAAACAACACCGACTGGTAGTATATCTCCTGCTTCTCCGATAATCTTGCTTACAGTTCCATCACATGGGGCAGGAATCTCGACGGTAGCTTTGTCGGTCATGACCGAGAGAATTGGATCATCTTCTTTGACGGTGTCTCCAACTGAGACCATCCATTCTACAACTTCGCCTTCGACGACGCCTTCTCCGATATCTGGTAATTTGAATGCAAATGTTCCCATATTTATTCCACCTGTGTTTTCTTTATTGCATCAGCGATTCGCTGAGGACTTGGCATGTAATCCCATTCCGTTGTATGCGGGAATGGTGTGTCCCAACCGGTGACACGTTGAATTGGTGCTTCAAGATGATAGAAACATCGCTCTTGAATGGATGCGCTCATTTCTGCTCCAAACCCACTGGTCTTTGGAGCCTCATGGACGATAACACAACGTCCGGTTTTCTTAATCGAATTAACGACAGTATCTCTGTCCCATGGAACCAACGTCTGTAGATCGATGAGTTCACAGTCGATTCCTGAATCTTTAATCGCCTGTTCTGCCACATGGACCATTGTTCCGTATGCAATTACTGTGCAGGCGTTTCCTTCTTTGACAATTCGTGCTTCTTCCAGAGGAACGGTATAATGTCCTTCAGGAACATCAGCGTCTGGATGACCACTCCATGTTGGAACGTTGTGTGGATCTCCATAGAACGGGCCTCTGTAACATCGCTTTGGCTCAAAGAAAATAACTGGGTCATTGCATTCAATTGCAGAGATGAGCAGACCTTTAGCATTGTATGGGTTTGAGCAGTAGACAACTTTCAATCCGGGCGTGTGTGTGAATTGAGCTTCTGGAGATTGTGAATGGTGGTGTCCACCCTTGATTCCTCCACCAGCAGGCGTACGGAATGTGAGTGGTGCTGTGAATTCGCCACCTGAGCGATGTCGAACCTTTGCAATTTCATTGACAATCTGGTCATAGGCTGGGAAAATATAGTCTGCAAACTGGATTTCTGCAACTGGACGAAGCCCGTTAAGCCCCATACCCATTGCAATAGCAGCAATGCCACCTTCTGCGAGTGGTGAGTCGAAGACTCGATGTGCTCCAAATTCTTCTTGAAGCCCTTCAGTGACCCGGAATACTCCTCCGAAAAACCCAACATCTTCGCCAAAGATAACCACATTCGGGTCTTCTTTCAAGGAAATTGACAACGCTGAATTAAGCGATTTGATCATGTTCATGTCAACCATAATCTCACTTCCCAAGTTCCTCTCGTTGTTCTTGAATATGCCAAGGAACGGTCTCGTAGACTTCTGTGAAAATAGTTGAAGCAGGCGGGTATGGTCCAGAGGCAAGATCTCCAAACTCACACGCTTCCTTGTAAGCGGTCATGACATCATCGTCAATCTTCTGTGCAAGTGCTGAGTGCTTTTCTTCATCCCATACATTAATCGAGACTAGGTGATCTTTCAGTCTCTGAATGGGATCTCCACCCGGCCAGAATGTAGCTTCGTCATTTGGACGATATGCAGAAGGATCATCTGAAGATGAATGGGCACCTGCTCTGTAGGTGTATATTTCGATATGAGTTGGTCCAAGGCCCGCTTCTGTACGTTGACGTGCCCATTGAGTAATACTGTAGAGTGCAAGGAAATCGTTACCATCGACTCTGAAGGATGGAATATCGTATGCTAAACCACGCTCTGCAAAGGTCTTTCCACCAGTTGCAAGATTAGCGTGAGTTGAGATTGCCCATTGGTTGTTAACGACATTGAGAATAACAGGTGGCTTGAATGTTGATGCGAAGTTGAGTGCGTAATGATAGTCGCCTTGAGCGGATGTACCGTCTCCAAGCCATGTGATACATGCCTCGTCTTTTTCTTGGTAAGCACTTGCCATTGCTACACCGACTGCTTGGGAAAATTGCGTTCCAACGGGTGATGAAATTGAAATGAACCTGCCTTCTTTGTAGGTGTAGTGGACCGGCATTTGTCTGCCACGGACGTTATCTTCAGTATTCCCTATGCAATGGCAAATCATGCTTACCATGTCGCGTCCTCTTACAAACTGTGCTCCAGGTTGTCGGTATGAGGGGAAGATCCAATCTTGCTCTTTAAGTGCCATTGTTTGTGCAATTGCAATTGCTTCTTCACCGAATGAGCGCATGTAGAAAGAGAGTTTTCCTGTACGTTGCATCTTGATCATACGGTCATCGAAAATTCGCAAGCGCATCATGTATTCTAGGCCTTCAATCATTGTCGCTTTATCGAGGTTAGGATTCCATTCACCTTTCGCTTCACCGCTATCGTCGAGAACTCGGACGAGGCCTCGAGCGTGAGAGACTGTGTCATCGGATGTACATGTTGTTGGGTCTGGCCTGTTGAGGTCTTCGGGCTGCTCTTTGAATGAGCCCCCAAAATCGGCCTTTTCACCAGGTCTAAACGGAGGGATTCCAATGGTGTAAGGCGCTGTTGTGGCCGTTTGTCTCTCCGTCATTGGTTCACCTCACCATGACTCGGGTTTAAGGGATGTTGGTGAATTGCTATGGGTTGTACTTTTACATAGGCTCCTGGCATTTCTTCTTGATTTGTAGTGTCTAACGTCTTTCGCATAAGCAACCCAGCCTTGTAAGACGAACGGACCAGTGGTCCACAAGCAACGCCTGAAAATCCCATTTCTATTGCGGCTTCAGCCCATATGTCGTACATCTCTGGTTCAGGGAATCTATCGACTGCGAGATGGTTTTTCGATGGTGCAAGATACTGGCCGATTGTGAGTAAATCCACATTTGCATCACGAAGCAATTGCATAGCCTCGAGGACTTCCTCATCGGTTTCACCAACGCCAACCATAATCGATGATTTTGTAATCATGTCAGGACGAAGTCGTTTCGCTTCTCTGAGTATCATTATCGATTGTTCAAATGATGCTCTTGGATCACGGACTACGGAATCTAATCTCGGAACGCACTCAACATTGTGAGCAAAGACGACTAGAGGACTTGAATCAAGAAGATGAGCCAGAGCTTCGACGTCTCCTGCGAGATCTGAACAGAGGAGTTCAAGTGTCACTTCTGGAGAAGATGTAGCCACAGCATCGAGGCATTTTTTGTAATGATCAGCTCCAGAATCTTCTAAATCATCCCTGTTGACAACCGTGATAACAGCATGTCTCAGGTTCATTGAGGATACAGCCTCCGCAAGATGCTGAGGCTCTTCTTGGTCGAGTGGTGGTGGTGTTTTGAGAGTTCCAACTGCACAGAATCGACATCCTCTCGTACACTCTTTCCCTGCAATCATGAAGGTCGCATCCCCACTCGACCAACAGTCGTGAATATTCGGGCATTTTGCTTCTTGACAAACGGTGTGAAGTTTGTTGTCTTTCACAGCATCCATCGTTTCATTGAACATTTCTTGCTCTTTTCCAGATGGGAGTTTTGTGCGAAACCAGTTTGGTAAACGTGGACGAGGGGCTTTTCGTGATGCCATTTTTAGATTTTTATTCATAATGCCAACCCCCCAATGGTTCACCCACATGGACGAACATCAAAAAGGTGTGGAGGGGCGAAATCCTATGTTTCTGAAATACGAGCATTGATGAACGCGAGTTCCCAAGGATGCACATGGCCAATCCTACAGTATTTGTTACGGGTGGTGCTAAGCGGATAGGCAAAGCCATCGTTGAACATTTTGCTCGTAACGGTTACTCCGTCATTATTCATGTATCCTCTTCGCTTGAAGAAGGAAAACAACTGGCGGAAGAGTTGCAAACTTCTGGAGCAGAGGCAGATGTGCTTCAAGCTGATTTAACAGACGAAGAGGCCACAGAAACACTCGGGGAATTGGTCGAAAACCATCCCTTTGTCAAACAAAGAGGTGGACTAGATGTCCTTGTTCACAACGCTTCGAAATACAGTCAAATACCGATTGAAGATCTTACGGTTGAAGACATGCGGTTCATGAACCGGTTGCATGTAGAAGCACCGTTGCAATTGACCCAAGCATTGTCAATGAGCCTCTCCTCCACAGAAGGCTCTGTCGTTGCTTTAACCGACACATCTGGCGGTCAGCATTGGGAAAAATTGTCTCATTACACAACCAGCAAAGCAGGCTTGCGTCAACTCATGCTTGGTCTTGCAGGAGAACTTGCTCCTCGTATCCGAGTAAATTGTGTTGGCCCAGGTGCTATACTTTCTGCGGATTGGGAGCAGGAGCATTTCGACAATGTTTTGCAACGAGTACCCCTACGGCGTTCAGGTACGCCAGAGGATATCGCATCCGCAGTTTTCTTCTTGGCAAATGCATCATACATCACCGGACAAGAACTGAAAGTTGACGGTGGATGGACACTTTCTCCTTAGGGAAGGATTTCATACATCCTTGTTCCCAGACGGGTTATCGAGGTGGCTGAGGTGGTCAAAGGCGCCGGGCTTAAGATCCGGTCCCAGATGGGTTCGAGGGTTCAAATCCCTCCCTCGATACCAACATTATGAAGTGGGTAATGGCGATTGTTTACACAAATCATGCAAAACGGTTTAACGCCTGCTGCTATCCGTTAACATAAGGGATGTCTTGACTATGTCTTCCAATCGATTTGTTTTCTTGGCACTGATTTCGCTTCTTTTAATGGGAATACCTCTTCAAAATGCAGAGCAGCCTACGTTCTCTGAGGCAGATATTGTTTCTTCAGTAGGAGAGAATCTAGAAGATTATGAATTATATCTTGATTTGATTGACGGCGATAATGCAATCACAACACTACAACCAGAAGGTAGCCAAAAGGAATCCAGCGTACTCGGTAGCGGAATACAATTTGAATCTGATGAGATGATTTCAGACTTGGACATCGAAGGAAAATCGAGTAACGAGATTAAAGTCGTTGTCTATTTGAAGTGGCGTGCGAGTCAAAACACTTCTACTGCTGAGGCAACTTTCAAACTTTACTCAGGCAGTAACCTCGTTGAACAGATGACGGAGGATTTGGGCGAACCACAAGATGCAGGATTCTTCGGTGGCAGTGGTTCATGGCAACCTTACACGATTCTCCTCGATGTAGGTTCTGCGGGATTCACTGTTGAAAATGGTGATCGTCTTTCGTTGGATATCGAAGCAACTGCCTCATGTGAAGGTGGTGGAGATGGCAGTCCACTCGGAGGCACGACTTGTGAAGTCGACATGGCATACGGCGGTACAGTTGGAAACGAATATTCTCGCATTGAATTGCGAGCAAACGCTCTGACTGGTTCGCAAGTAAAGGTCCACTATGAAGGCGAAGGCTGGTCTGAAGTGGAAGTTACCGAGTGGTCTCCTACGCACCGTCTGGAAATGCGAACAATGCAATTCAGTGTCGATGTACGAGACGCTTTTGGAAGGGATGACATCGACAAAATCGAACTTGTCCTTAGCACTCCTAATGAAGCAAACTCAGTGTTTGAAAAAGAATTTACAGATTCAGATTTAAAACTGGATAACAACGGACTTGTAGGAAACTTCTCATTCACTTATGAATCCGGAATCACTCCCGGGCTCTATCCCTTAACCATGGTTATTACCGATGTACAAGGCCATACAATCAACTACGAGCATCCGCTTGGAATGACCTTCTTAGAACATGATATTTACTTGGATTTCCCACAGAATCAGATAGGTCGTCTTTTGGTTGCGCCAGGGCAAACCTCCACCATTGAATTAACATTGGAACACACTGGAGCATTAACATCCGATCTCACAGTTGAACTTGAATTACAACAATCACTTCCCTCTGGTTGGTCCGATCCTATTTGGTCGAATCCGGGAGGATATACCTTGAGTGGCGGGGGTGCGTCTGTTCGACCTGAGCTCACCGTTGAAGTGCCTGACGATTTGAGTGGAATCAGCGATAATTACCAAATTGTTGTAGAAGCAAGAGCGTATGTCTCGAACGGCGCTGGAAGTAGTGCTGAAGTACGATTAATCTCACTTGAAATCGATGTAGAAAAAGTGAATCAATTCGGAGAGCCTGATATTGAGGTGTTTGAAGATGTCGAGCAACAAATTCAGATTTATGACTCCGATCGACTTGATTTCTATAATGAAAATTTATCTCATTACGTGGACTATGACGAAGTTGGAGATTTCTATCTAAAGATTACAAACGTAGGTTTTGATGATGACACCTATCGTCTACGGATACAAGAGATCCCAGTTGCATGGAGTGTAAAGTTCCTCATTAATGGGACTGGGGCCGAATTGACTGAACAGGGAATCGATTCGCTAACTCCGATCGTTGGCCAAGGCGAAATACTGATGATTCGTGTTGAAGTTTATCCGCCAATCGAACGAGATGCGGTCGATATCGGCTTGTTGAGATTCACTGTAACCTCTGATGGTAGTTCTGAAGAAACGCTCTCAACCTCTGTTGGATGGACAATTCATCGAACCTTTGGAATACTTGCCGAGGTCATTTCTGATTCAGATGCCGGTACTCTTGGCACAGTTGGTCCTATATCTCCTGGTTCAACAATCGTTTACAACGTTCGTATTACAGATTCTTCTGAAGATGCAGGAACCACAAATTGGGTCATCAAAAATCCGTCTGCTGTCCAAAGAAACATCGACGAAGATCCAAGTTACGCTACATGGATGTACGACATCACCGATGTTGATGGAAACATCGCTCTCGTAGCATCTCTAACAGGTGGTCAATACGTCGACATCAAAGTTGAGATGACCGTGCGCCAACAGGTAGAAGCTGGATTACACATCATCTACATGCAGGTCGCAGAGGAAACTGACGATGGTGATGATCCTCGTTACTTTGACTTACCACTCACTGTTGAAATCAGCAGTGAGGTTGAGCCTGGTCGGCTTGCCGTAGAGCAGAAGACTCAATCCACACGCATAGGTGCAGGCGAAACAATCGACGTCGAGTACAGAATTGAGAACCAAAATAACGTAGAATTACAGGTCTTTATCACTCTAGATACTCCTGACGGTTGGGATGGTACTCTTGATGGTGGCGATTTCGTTTCACTCTCTCTTCCAGCCTTTTCTACTGAAGACTTCACGCTTGAAATTACAGCTCCAGCAAACGTAAAGAACGGACAAATGGTTGATTTCCAGTTGACTGTAGTTCCGATGGATGAAGAAAACCCATATCCTTGCAACGCTGAAATTTGTTACACTCAAGAACCGACGTTCTCTTTCAAGACCGAAAGTTCTGGTATCATCAACGCCATCATGAGTGAACTCGCTGATCCTGAACCAACTACTCTGGTTATGTTCCTTTCAGTTCTTGTTCTGCTCGGATTCGGTCTTTATCGACGAGGGCAGAACAAGATTAAGTCTCAATTATATGCTTCTATGGTTGAACCAACAGAAGTTGTTGAGGAAGAACCTGCCTTTGACTGGGATGGCCTCGAATCTTCCTCTTCACCAGATGCATCATCAGAGGTTGAATTGGAACTCGTTGAAGTTGAAACCGAAGACGATTCTCTTTGATTGTATGAACAACGTACCATTTCCCTTATGTGCTATAGGGACGACCATGGAGCATGAATGATGCGGACCCGCTGAGTAAAAATGCTCCGAGTTACGTTGGGATTGATCGATCAAGAAGAAGAAATGTGGCGCAGTCCCTTTTCCTCGTTGTATTGATGGTCTGTTCCACGTTCGCTGCAATCGACTTTGTTTCCGTTGATGTAAGCGCTGCATCTGATCAAGACGGTGATGGGCTGACATATGGTCTAGAATATCTCATCAACACTGCAGCAACCGATTGGGATTCTGACAATGATGGCTTACCAGATGGTTGGGAATGGAAGTACGGATTAGACCCGCTTTCTTCAAGTGGTGGTGACGGTGCAGTCGGAGATCCTGACGGCGATGGGATGTCCAACCTGCAAGAATATTCATACCTTCAACCATCCAATTGGGATAACAGTGCAACACCTGGTGTTCTTGACAACGGAGTCTGGTGGAACGGGACCATCCCAGTTAATGACTGGAACGAAGAGGATGCACTGCAGTTCAATCAGCCCAAATGTGGTGATACAGGAAGCGATGGCCAAGGCAATGTGATTCTGTGCGATGAAGACCCAGCAGGTAACATCTGTGCAAATAATTTCGATGATGACAAGGATGGTCAACTCGATGGTTTCGATTCGGATAACGATGGAGACGCTGATTGTTCATCAGACGATGATGATGGTGATGGTATTGCTGATGAAGACCCTAACGGATGGGACACTGATGGTGATGGAATGCCAGATGGCTGGGAAGCAGCAAACGGTCTGAATGCCACCAGTGCATCAAATGCTGATGGTCCAAATGGCGATCCTGACAACGATGGCTTGATCAATCTCATGGAATATGTTAACCCTTCATGGACCACAAACTGTGGAGGAGTGCCATGTTTCCGACCCGGCCCTGATGGTGTACCTACAGAAACTGTCTCACCTTGCGACCCTGTCCAAGGCATAGGTCCTGGAGCATGTGCTACTCTAACTGCTGAAGTGGATGGCATCACTTCAACAAATCCTCAAGACAGCGATACTGATAACGATGGATTGAACGATTCTTACGAAGCTCTTACTCTCCTAACCGATCCAACAAGCTCTGATACAGATAACGATGGTATTTCTGACGGGATTGAAGTCAACGGTGCATACGGAAATCCTCCACAAGCATCCGATCCTCGCAACAACAACACAGATGACGATGCGTTTGATGATGGTGATGAAGACGTTAATGGAAACGGAATCGTTGATGCTGGTGAAACCGACCCGACTCGAAGGGAGGATTCTGGTGACGAGGATAACGATGGAATTCAAAATTGGGAAGAGAATCTGTCTTGTACCGAATGGAACGTTGCTGATACAGACTTTGGAGGTATCAATGACGGAGATGAACGTAACGTAAGCCACGGAACAGATCCGTGTGATTCTCTTGTCGACTTTTCAACAAGTTTTGTGTCCTACACTTCTGGCTCAAATCAACTGCAAGTAACCGATGGAAGTGGCTTTAATCCAAACGGAGGTATTGGATTCTACAATGTGTCAGGAACTTTCTCTTCGTTCGCCTATCTCAGTGTGGTTAACAACGTCATGCAAGGTGTCACTGTAGGACCTACTGGCACACCAACGTCTGTTGACAACCGCAATGGTTCATTCTGCCACACTGCTGCTAACAGTGACGGTACAATAGGAACCACACGAACCTACTGTGACGACGATTACACAGATTCTGATGGCGATGGTCTTGCTAACTGGCAAGAATTACTCGGAACATTTGGTTGGTTCTCAAATCCAACTCTTGTCGATACAGATGGTGATGGTGTCAATGATTACGATGAAGTCTTCGATAACACTGACCCGACTGAACCCTGTTTCAACTTACTTGACCCTGATGGTGACGGTATCAATTCTTACTTTGAAAATACGACGGGTTGTAATCTTGCATTCATTGGAATTACAAATGGTTCGACAGATATCTGGGTGACTGATTATTTGACCGTCGATACCGACAACGGTGGTGTGGACGATCGAACTGAATATTTCGATAGCACCAATCCTGAAAACGACCCTTCAGACGATCTACTCCCTGAAGATTTCGATAATGATGGTATACCCGATGCCGTAGAAAATGCAACAGGTTCGGATTGGAGAAATCCTGATACTGATGGTGGAGGTATGCTTGATGGTGCTGAATGTCCACAACAATTCTGGTTCTTCAATTGTGTCGGAGCCCCATTCAATTTGTTCGACCCTACTGATGATATCCCTCAAAACGATGTTATCTTCTGGGCAAACAACACAACAGGTTCCGTAGACGAAGACCTCCCTAAGTACTGGAGGAAATACACAAATGACATCCCTACTGGAAACTCTTTTTCACATGACAATAGTGTTCACCCTGCAACTGAGGTTGTTCCCCCCTTCACAAATTTGACGCACATGGCAAGTACGACGTTTGCTAATGACACAATTACGTGGCAAATCACCTACAATTTCCCAGTAGATGAAGGTGCTATCGCATTGCCAGCTTCGACGACGAACGTCTCTTTTTGGGCAGATTCTGCTGTAATCTTGACTCGTACAAATGACACTCACCGATACGAAATATCAGGTGGATTTGTCGAAGAGATCATCGTTCAACAACCCGAGTATTACTTTGATTGGGACGTGCTTGCAAGTAACAGTATTGCAGGACAAGGGTTCCCTTATGAAATCGAATTGCCTGCTTATTACACCGACTCGACGGATGCACGATCTGTTGTTATGAACATTACAAACGGTGTTATCACTGATTCCTCTGCAGTAAATGCTTACGATAAGGCTCTCGCCTTGGAGACATTCCTTCGAGAAGGGAACAGTTCAACAGAGTTCAAACTCAATTTTGATGGTTCTGGACTGGTTGATGGAGAAGACCTTTCCACTTTCATGCTTGAGATAGCAAATGAAGGTACATGCAGCGAATTTGCTACAACGTTTGTTACGATGGCGCGTGTAATCGGCCTTCCAGCACGTCTTGTTAGCGGATTCAAGGGTGGCGATTGGAATGGTAACGGCTATGCAATTGGTGCTCAACACTTGAGAACCTGGGCTGAAGTTCGAATTCAACAATCAAGTTCTGCAGGCGGGCTTGACTTCGGATGGGTTCCATTCGATCCTTGTCCAGACCCGGCTGAACTGGATGTTCGAAACGTCACATATTCCCCATTCGATTTCGATCGTGACGGAAGCGATGGTGACATCACCATTTCAGGAGATATAGGATTCTTGGAAAATCAAACAGCTGTTGAAGAATTGCTTGTCAAGGGTTACCTTGTTCCTCTTGTTGATGCTTTTGCAGGTGTTGGTGGATTGAACACTCCTGAACGCCTCATCAATGTCACAATGACTAATGCAAACGGTTCGTTTACACTGCAAGGTCTTCCAACAGAGATTATTCCTCCTGGATTCGGAGCGATCATGCTTGAGGTTGAACAGAAAGGGTATGTTTCGGCTCAGACAATTCTAACTCCAAACTCGACAGCCACTGGTCCAAGTAACTCTTGGTGGATGAATGTCACTGATGATGCTACACTCAATCACACGTCTCCTAACGCCATAAATTCTCCAATTGTTGGTGCTGGAGCAACGACGACAGTTGAAGGATTCATTGGGTACGAGCAACTTCCATTTGCAGATGCTTCACAAGTTGTGAACTCAACTGTTTGGTTATCGTTCACTTCTTCGGTCAATGGTGCTCAAAATCTGACCACTACAGTAAGTCCATCTGGTACCTGGACGTTTGAGGTCACTCTCGATGAACTTGAGACGAAGACAAACATAAGCGCAACTTTGGGTTACGATGGATGGGTCCAATCAGCTGCTGGTCTTACTCCCCCTGCATATCACCTGCGTCCAGTTATGCAATCTATAACGCTCGATATTCGAGATGCTCCAAACTTGACTGCTACGCTTGAAGGTCCAGGTACGAACTCAAGTCTTCTTCTTCTTGATGACAATATCTGGGTTAATGGAACCGCTTTGACAATTGGAGCCTCTCCAGTTGGTATGAGTGGAAATCTGTCCTTCTCCATGCGTGAGAATAACAGCGGTGGAGAATGGGTTGAGATCTTCAATCAATCCGTAAACGGTGCCTTCAACATTCAATTCTTGCTCAATTCTACTGACGTCAACGTTGCGGCAGGACTTCTCGAAACTCGATTACGCTTCTACCCTGATTTGTACGAATCTACAGATGATGCAAATCTAAGCGGAGTTGAGCAGTATTCCCTTGTCGGTATCCTGAACTTTGAGGTTATTGCGACTCCACAATTACGTGGTCAAGCAACGAATGTTCTCGTTCAAATCTCAGATCATATGGGTGTCGAAGTTGGACTTGCCGTTCCGGGCGATTACTCGTTCTACTTCAACGGAACTTGGGTGAATACCACAAGCAATCCTGATTCCTCTCTCTTAACCCTCTCTTGGTCTCTTGATTCAACGCTCAGGCCGAATGATTACGTCTTTGATGTCCAATACAATGGTTCTGAACTGTACCAACCAGGAACCGATAATGGTTCAATTCGAGTTCAGGCAGAAATTGGCTGGAATGCGAGTGTCTTACAAGATTGGACGCATCTTGGAAACACAACCTATGTGGTCGGTGATATCTTTGATGGATTATACACCANTGAAAGCATACTTGGCAATGATACTGTCATTTCGATGACGATGCTCGATGCAGAAGGATTCCCAATCGACTTAGCGAATGGTATGCTTGACAATGCGACAGGTAAATTCAATCTCACTGTTGTCATGCCTACAATACTTCCATCAGATGGGTATGAGGTTGTAATTGACTTCAACTTTGAATCAATGGCACCTGCCGGTGGCGCATATTACCGTGTTGTAGATACATCTACGCCACCAAATCCACCTGTCTTGCCATCAGTTACTATAGGTATAGAATCAGAATTCTTGGTTGAAGAGGAACTATCGGTTATCGAATTTGTTTCAGGAGAATCAGTTGTCTTCAATACCAGTGTCTCTGATATAGCTGATAATTCCAATATTTCAGATGTCACAGTTGATTACATTTGGGACTATGGCAACACAAACGTATCCTTGGGAACAGCGGTAACAGATGCAAATGGTAATGCGACATTTACATGGAGTTCATCCAACGTTGCTCCTGGCCAATACACATTACAGATGTTCGTTGCAGATGACTTAACCGATCCGTTAGCAGTAGGAAACAGCCGCAGAACAGGTAACAGTACATTCGTTAACGTCACAGTACAAGTTCCGACTGACATCCGTATCGATGTTTTACCATCAACAATTACAGCTGGAGTAGACTTCAATATGCAAGGTCAAATTCTTGATGATGATGACCCATTGAGACCACTAATCTCTGGTGTACGTCTCGATGTATATTGGCAATCCAATCCCGAAGAACTTCTTCGAAGTGGCGTTCCAACCCTTTCCAATGGTAGTTTCAATTTGACAGTCCCTACGGATGTGTCAAACAACGGAACTGTCCGTGGTCCTCGGACTCTTGTCGTAGAAGTCGTCGAAGATTCGTCACTCTATTATCTCCCATCTGAGATTTCAAACCCAGTGTTTGTCTTCGGTGTTACGCAACTGGAAGGCCTTCAACCAGGCAATCCGGTTTTGGTGAACAGGGGAGAGACGGTTAATCTCAGTGCAACCTTAGTTGAATCGAGTTTCAACTTTAGACCTGTGGGTAACTCAAGTGTTACGACACTCTTCCATGAAACATGGCTACCAACAGTTACAACAGATGGTTCAGGTACGGCAAACACCTCATTTACTGTTCCAAGTAGCCATCCACTTGGCCTTATCGTTGTTAGTTACTTCTACAACGGAAGTTCTGATTTACTCTTGTCCCAGGCAAATCTCTCAAGTGTAACAGTGCGTTCATTGACTTTCCTTGTTGTTGACCAAATTACAGATAATCCAGTCGCAGGTTCGAGTTTCAATGTCTCTGGACGTGTTGTTTCAGACAATGGAACAGGATTGATGAATCGTGATGGATCACGTTTGACTGCAAACGTTCTCTTCACCATTGATGACCAACCAGTTGGATTTTCAGTGAGTAATGGTTCTGTACAAGATGGTGGATGGTGGAATGCTACGCTTACACTGACGCCTGGATTTGAGGCAGGAACCCACGTGCTCGAAGCATCAATTGTCCCAACAGTCAACTTCTATGTTGGTTCGAAAAACAATTCATCATTCGATAGTCGTGGCTATTCACTTATCACATTCTTAGAGCCATCACTCGATGCTCTTGGACAACCGACGCTAAACGATCGAACGGAGCGAGGGACACTGCTTGATGTCAGAATTCTTCTTGAAGATAACACTGGAAGTGCGATAAGCGGTCAACAGATTACATTCATTCTACCGGCCACTGACAAAACAGATGAAGTTTCAGTCACTGTCACGACCGCAGCCAATGGAACTGCGAATGGTTCACTCCTCGTACCATTCAACGCAACTGTTGGATTCTCCAATGTACAAGCGCAGTATCTTGGTATTTCAGGAACTACAGGATTACTCGGTTACAATGCTTCGACACAATACGTGACCTTGGCAAAAACCAACATGACCATTCTTGAACACACAGAACAATTGACTGCTGGAGAAACATTGTATGTCAACGGAACATTGCTTGATGACCTTGGATTGCCATTGTATGTTGATGGTGTTGAATCCGTGGCTATCGTACGTATGCTTGTCGACGGTGTTCCTGTTGCAAGCGTACAATCTGATGCATTCACAGGTGCATTCTCTATCGTTTACACAGTACCAGAATCAACTCCATCTGGAGGGCACATGGTCGAAGTCCAATTTACAGGTGGTCGTGATTGGGTTGACCCAATCGGTATCGGTGATGCTGTTGATCCTGAATTCTACATGGCGAGCAGTGATATGATCAATTTCAATGTGAGTGTACCGACTCAGATTCTATTGATTACAGCTACAGGTTCAGTTGACCGTGAAGATACAATGACAATACAAGGGCGACTTCTTGATATTGTTGACAATCCATTACTCGATCAGCGAATCGATATTTACCTCGGTGGAGTTTGGATGACCAATGTTTCTACTGATGAAACTGGCTTGTTTACTGCGGTGATTCCAGTTCCAGCTGATGCAACACTTGGACCAGTCGTTCTCGAAACACAGTTCAATGGAACATCGTTCTACCTTCCAAGTGCTTCAAACGGAACATGGACGATTTACAGTAAGATTCTGGTTGAGGTTTCGGTTCCAAGCCCACTTGCAGTCACTGATACAGTGACGATTACAGGTACTGTGCTCGACAACCAACTTCAACCGATTGCAGGTCATGTTGTCGAATTGAAGGTTGATGGATTTGTTTTGAGTCAGGTTACAACAGGTGCTGACGGTACGTTCTCGTATGATTGGACCGTTCAGGACTTCTTTGATTTCGGTGATAATTTGCTTGAAGCAGATGTTCTTGCTCAAGGATACTACAGAGAAGGTTCTGCAAACCAATCCTTCTTCCTCTCACACCGCTCTGCAGTAACAATAGAGTTTGTAGATGGGGTTGACGCTACACGAGGTGACTTCTGGTCGATATCTGGACGATTGTTTGATATCGATACAGTTGACCAAGACGGTATAGCGAATGAGAATGTGCTTGTTTACCTCGATGGTGTCTTGATGACGACTGTTACAACAGATTCTGAGGGAGCCTACACTGCAACAGTTCTTGCGGGAATGGATCTAGCACGCGGAAGCGGTCATTCAATCGAAGTCATCTTTGAAGGAACGCAAGAGCATCTGAGTACATCCTCGAATGGTTCAGTCACTGTTTGGGCAGATATTATCATCACGATCGATGGAACTTCAACTGCAACATCTGTTCGTTCAGACATTGCAAATCCAATCCGACTTACTGGAAGTGTCTCTGAGGTCGGTGGCATTGGAGAAGTGTTTGAGAACATTGTAATTTACATGGGTAACAGCTCAAATTGTGTCGATGGTTTCGAAGGAGCCTTCTGCTTCAACGGCGTTCAAGAAGAATGGAGCGTTGGTAATTTCACACTTACTGCAACAACTCCAACTTCATTGCTTCCAGGACCTCAATTCATCAGTCTTGATGTTCCTCGAGATACTGCACTTTACATCAATGGAGCCTCACGGGCTCATCCACTGTATGTCAAAGTCAATGCCGAGATAACTCCATCAATCGATACGATTGTTGAGAATGAAGACGAAAAGGTGGATGGATCAGTATCGATTATTGCGGTTGATACCTCTGAAGGATTGTCAGGTATTGCTGTTGTATTCTATCTCGATTCTGAAAACGGCACCCGATTGGCCGAGATGACTTCACTCACAGATTCAGACGGTGTCGCCACCTTTGAATTCAACAACGATCCTCCATTTGGTGATGAGGATACCTTTGGAAGATTAAGTCTTGATATTGACATCACTGACCCGAGATTATCTGAACAGACTCTTACGAACTTTGATGTTCTAAGAGAACAAGGATTCTCTCCAGGATATGAGTATGAAGCGGAAGCAGCAGGCATTAGCGCTTGGACATATGTTTCCCTCTTGTTCTTGGCAGCAGCCGTAGCAGTGGGTACTGTGATGTATCGCAGAAGAAAGCAAACTGAATTAAGGTCTGAAATGGCTGAGGTCTTCGAATACACTGCAGAACTTCTGGCTGCTGGTGACTCAGTACGAGAAGCGATTTTCAACTGTTATCAGAACTTATGTTCTTCTCTTCAGACGAGAGGACTATTGCGTCGAGATTTCGAAACCGTTCGTGAATTCGAAGTAGCTATTCGTCAAGCAACTCCTGGCCTTAGCGATGAATCATTACAAGCCTTGGACAATATGTTTGAGATGGCTCGATATGGTCGCGAAGAACTTGGTCCTCAGCACCAACAATCCGCACAAGGTGCTCTTGACAAAATGATCTCTGAACTGAGTTACAAGAAGTATTGATTTACCAGCGAAGGTGAAGCCTTCCGTTAACGAAGTGAACACGTACCGTTTCGGCTTGCTCACTGTTTAGGGGAAGGATTCGCTCAAAAGGGTCATTTCCTTCTTGTTGAATTGTAATCTTGACATGAGTTTCCAAACCGGTATCCTTGATTTTAACTTCCAGTTGTTCAGGTGTAACTCCAAGAAGCGGAATTGAAAGTCCATCTGGATTACTCATTCCATGCAGTTCTTGTAAAACCCACTCCAATCGCTGGGTTGGTTCAACCTCTGCTATGTGCGTTTCTGGAATCATTCCTGCTTGTACGAGTACATGCTTATGCATCGATTGAACTTGATGCAAATGCGTTGCAGATGTCTGAAATTCTGTATGAAGTTGTTCAGGAGTTGAGGAAAAATCACTCGTAGCAATCTCTTCAAGTTCATCTTCGCTTACGTCCAATGGTTTCCAGTCGCTCATGTTCTTCCCTCTCGCTTGTTTATGATGAACCTTCGTGTAGTCTTTTAACTCTTGAAAAGAATCGTCGTGCAAAAGATTTCGTCGTTTCAGGTTCGTTTGTTGCGTTCATCCTCACATCAGCAGGATAACATTCAATGTACGTTCTGTCGGTATTTCTTTTGTCGAGAAGAAGAATGAGGGCTCGATCAGCAATACTACGAATTGGACGTCCCATTGCCTGCATGATCGAATTGATTGCAGGTTGAGTCGAGGTGTATCGCCAAGCATTTCCTCTACCAAACCGTTCCTCAACATAACTTCTCAAGGCCTTCTGGTGAATGGAAGGTGGTGGATTTGGAATGCCAATACAAGCCACGGCATCGAGAACTCCATTCTGATAATCAATGCCTTCAGCTAAACGTCCACCAAAGACTCCTGCGAGTAGAATCCTTTTCCCAGAAACCTTTGCATTCTCAAGGACGTCGAGTAATTGATCGACATCTTGTTTTGACCATGTTCGATCTTCCATCCTTAGCGTAACTCCTCGGAATATCCCTTCCCCAATATACTCATTAAGCATCGAATAAGATGGGACGAATACTGCTACGTGCCCAGGTGTTCCATCACATAACGCTTGGAGGTGGTTACGGATGCGTTGTGTATTATCATAGGAACGATCTTTGTAACGAGTCGTAACATCGTTGGCTACCATAATTGGACGTCGTTCTTTGGCAAAAGGAGACTCATAGGCTTGTTTGGTTGTCTTCTCTTTTCCGATACCGAGCAAGTCTGCGTACATCTTCGGTGGATACAGTGTACCTGACATCAGTATGCTTCCAGCACAATTTTGCAGGACCGGACCACTCACTAACCCAGGATCAAGAAGATGGGAGGTAATTCGTCCCTCTCTCCCTTTCGTATCATGCACAAAGACCAATGCAGTCGTCTTTCCAAATCGTAGAAGGTCATCAAGAAGATTCGCAATTCGATGCGCATCGATTTCGACGTTTGGATTCTCATCTTCAGTCTCAAGTTTGATTTGTACATCGAACAGGATATCTCTCAACATTTTCAGACGGTCTGTTCCTTTTGATGGTGCTTCAACCGTTTCTACAGATTCTTGACCGAGTTGCTGTTGCCCCGCCTTTCCTTCAGCTTCATCACAGGCCATGAGAAAGATTCGTTGCAATCGATCAAATTCGACTTTTCGTTCTTCAAACTCAGCAGGCTCATTCAATATCTCTCTGAAGAAATCACCCATTCGAGATCGAAGTTTCTTCATGACTTCAAGAGCCCATGAGGCCATTTGTGCATTTAATTCAGCAACATCTCCACCCATACGGGCTGAATTCTCCGCTACTGTCCCAGCATATTCTTCCAGTTCAAACGTGGCGTTTCGCACAACAGTAGGCGTGAATCTTCGCTGCATTCCCATACGGATTCTGTCAGGAAGATTATGTGCTTCATCAACAATAACGATGATGTTTGACAAATCTAATTCCATTGCCTTGAGGGACGCTTCTCGTACAGCGTCAACGAAGAGATGGTTGTAATCACCGACGAAGACATCCGTTGAGGATACGGCTTCTCTTGCTGCTTTCCATGGGCATGTGAGCGTGGGTACTCCATGCTCAGTATGCGTCTTTGCCATCTGAACGAGTTCTTCAACATGCAACGGGTCGGATAGAATTCGATGCCTCAATCCGGGTGCTGGCGTTGTAAATGGTTTGCATGACCTTTCGGATCGTGCCTGGCTGCAAAGAAGAGAAAACAGAGCGTGTCCTTCATTTGCAAATGGTTGTACGCACATACTTGATTGTCCAACCATGTCGACAAGGCGTACCTTATCTTCTCGTGGCCGTCTTGCATTTATTCTACGTACAGTATCAACGACAATCTTGTGCTGACTCTGTCGGGATGTAAGGAAGAATATTGTTCGAGGTCCATCGCTCGTCCTTGCTGCTTCTATGGCTGCTGCCAAGGCTGCAGCAGTTTTCCCGATACCTGTAGGTGCTGCTGCGAGATGATGTCCTCTTCTCTTGAGGGCACTAAGGCAGTCCCCAATCATTTCAAGTTGGCCAGGTCTTGCTTTTTCGTGAGCGAGGTAAGGGATTCCACCTCCTTGAACTGGGTTTTCCGCCTCACTCATAATGTTAGAACAATGACGACCCCTCTAAAGGATTCGGTCGAAAGCCTTCGCTAATTGGAATCAGTTGTGTCGCAGAGTGGGGTCTACGACACGTGTGGGGATCCTGCCGTCAAGAGACTGGCGTGGAATCGTTGTCCCCCCGGCCGTCATCCGGGAGGTTGTGGGGGTCGTGGTGTTGGGGTCCACGGAGGCCGAGTTGTGCAAGACGGGCACGTACACGTAAGTTAGCTAAGCCATGCAAGTTCAGCCGACCTTGCACGTCCTTGAAGGAGGCATTCGGAAGCGTGTTATCTTCTTCGTGCCAAATCATCCCATCCCCTCTCTGCTCTCACCGCTATTTTTACTGGTGGTATTCCTTACGTTTCATGGTCGCTTCACGTGATTGATCAACGACCTGTTGGAGTTTGGTTTGTTCTGTCTCGGCTTCCATTAGCTTCTGTTTGACATACAGATGCATGCCTTCTGATGCAGCCTGTTCGTGGGAAGTGCCGTAGAGTTCGTACAATGCAGCTAGATTTTGCTCCATCATACGACCGACTGGGATTCGAACACTCTTCATGCCTGGCAATTGGGCTTGCCCATGAAGCAATTGTTGGATGGCAAGGCGAATGACGTCTGAACGGTTGTTCAATCCAGCCTCGCCGATGAGCATGTCCAAACCTTGCATAGTATCTGCATCAAGTCGAATTGATGTCAACGTGGTTGGGTTGCTCATTTCATGTCCTCCTAAACCTATGTAGCACCATTCAGCATATAAATGTATTACATTTGTATTACATCACGTATTACAACGAGTTTTGATAGATAGTTTCTAAACCCTGCGCTCCTGTCCTACGTTTATGCTGGAAGATACTCCTGGAAACCGCCTCTATCTTCGCTTGGTCGAAACCGCTCTTGAAGATTCAATTGTTACAGATGACGAAGCAGCAATTCTTCGCATCCTGTCTCATGCTCTCGGAGTACAACCCAGCGATACAGCCTTGTGCATCTCGATTGCAAAAGGTGAGGAACAATCACCGTTCGATAAGGATGAATCTCTTCTAGAAATGCCCATGGGGAGCGTTTCGACATACCAATCTGCTCTTATTGCAGCTTTAGATGATGAAATTATTACCGAAGACGAGTGGGCTTTACTCGATCATTTGAGACAACTCTTGGGAATACAACCTGATCAACACGGTATGATTGAGGAAGCAATTCATGCAATGTCTGATGTTGATGAACAAGGTCGCAAAAGACTTGAACGACTTGAGCGATTTATCACCGTATGTCCATTTGCTTGAACCTTAAAAAAACGGTTCTGGGCTACTCGACGAATGACAACCATTAGAAACAGTTTGAGGGTCGAACAGGCTAAGGTGGAATCATTCCATGCAAATTGTAAAAGAAATATACGATGCAGTTGTCGCCCGAGATCCTGAACAACCAGAATTCCATCAAGCAGTATGGGAAGTATTGGAAAGCCTAGGGCCTGCCCTAGAGCGTCATCCAGAATACGTGGATATCGTAAAGAGAATTGTTGAGCCAGAGCGTCTCATCCATTTCAGAGTTCCTTGGGTTGATGACGCAGGTAACGAACACGTAAACCGTGGCTTTAGAATCCAATTCAATGGTGCTATTGGACCATTCAAGGGTGGACTTCGATTTCATCCATCAGTTAATTCATCGATTCTTAAGTTCCTTGCATTTGAGCAGATCTTCAAGAACAGCCTAACCGGACTTCCTATGGGTGGCGGAAAAGGTGGTTCTGACTTCAATCCAAAAGGACGCACAGATTCTGAAGTCATGAGATTCTGCCAATCCTTCATGATGGAACTATGGAGGCATATCGGTCAAGATTGCGACGTTCCTGCAGGCGATATCGGTGTTGGTGGTCGAGAAATTGGTTACATGTTTGGTATGTACCGTAAACTTCGAAATGAATTCCAAGCAGGCGTTCTTACCGGGAAGGGACGTACATACGGTGGTTCACTGATTCGACCTGAAGCTACTGGATACGGTCTTGTTTACTTTGCACGTGAGATGCTCGCAGCAGCAGGTAAGTCCTTCGAAGGAGCATCGGTTGCTATCTCCGGTTCCGGAAACGTTGCTCAATTTGCTTGTGAAAAAGTGCTTGATCTCGGCGGAAAGCCAGTAACTATGTCCGATTCAAGTGGCTACATTCATGACCCATCAGGTATCGATCGTGAGAAGTTGGCTTGGATTATGGATCTTAAGAACAACCGCAGAGGACGTATCTCTGAATATGCATCTCACTTTGATGGTGTAACATTCACTGCATCTGCACCCGAACCAACTCCAAACGGTCTGTGGGGCGTTAATGTCGATGTTGCTCTTCCATGTGCAACTCAGAACGAGTTGAGTGGTCCAGAAGCCGAGATGTTGGTTGCAAACAATGTCGTTGCTGTTGCAGAAGGCGCAAACATGCCATGTACTCCAGAGGCTGTTGAAGTCTTCCAGAAGAATGGTATTCTTTTCGCTCCAGGTAAGGCATCAAACGCAGGTGGTGTTGCGACCTCTGGTCTTGAAATGAGCCAAAACAGTCTACGTCTTTCATGGACTCGTGAAGAAGTTGATGCTCGTCTTGATGCCATTATGGTTGGAATCCACAAGAACGCTTACGATACTGCAAAGGAATATGGCCGTGATGGCGATTATGTCTTTGGAGCAAACGTAGCAGGCTTCCTCAAGATTGCTGAGGCTATGCTCGCACAAGGCGTTGTTTGATTTTCCTGTTCTTTACAATTCAGCGATGGCAATGCCCATTCCCAGTATGTAGATTAAGCCTACAAGTAAGAGAATTGAACCAAACACGATGTTGGTAATTGCCCAACCATTGCCTTGTCCGTGAGTCTTGTTATGATCAAGCATCTTCGAATAAAAAATAATTTCACAGACGAATGCAGCATTAAACGCCAAACAACATGTTCCTCCTCCCAAAGCCAGAGCTAAATCACTTTCTGTGCTTATTCCTACGCCAAGGCTAAGCAAGTAGGTAAGTAAACCTGAACCTATGAGAATATAACTCACTGTACGGGTTTGATGTTTGAATTTAGGCACTTGAATGTAAACAATGCCTTGCTGTTGAATTGGTTGTACCATAGATCCTGGGTGTACTTGTTGTTGAATTTGCACTGGACTCGGTGATGGATTGATTTGCATTGAGGGTGGTTGTTCGTCAACTTGTCCCCAAAATTGTGACTCTTTTTCATCGGGCTGCATATGTTCTCGTAGACTTCTACTTATGTAACAGATTCCCCAACTGCGAATGTATTGACTTGCAACTCTTGTGTTGTATGCCCTCCGTTTGGCAAATATATGGAGTAGTACGCTTTTATCCCCTCTGTAAAAATGAATTCTGGGCCACAGGCATCACTTGGCGCTCCTCCATCTCCAGCACTACCACCGCCTCGTCCACCATCAGCGATGACAAAATATCGCTTCCCAGATTCAAGAGTTTCAGGGATTCCATCGGCATAGTCATCTCCAACAGCCCAAATAGTGACATCATCAGGTGCTGAAGCTAAAGGTTCACCGAGGTAACCGTATCTTCGATAGATGTTATCATTCAACTCGCACCATAGGACATATCCAATCTCTGAAGTGACGACTTCTGTTCCTAAACTTTGATATTCGATCATAAATAAATAATCATCAAAGTGATCATCAACCCAACCACCTACAAAGATAATCTGTGTATGGGCTTCTTTGGTGGCCACAGAAACAGTTTCTTGAGTGGTCTGTCCTATCTTTTCGAGCCCTTGAATCATGACATATGCTGAAGACGTAACTGCCAGGAGGGCTCCGATGAAAACAATCATCGCACCGATCCCAACTTGAGCCAACTCATCTCTTTCATTTTTCATAGTATCAACTCATGAGGTCATATCCTGGACCGACTCCGTCAGGTAAGTGAAAGTCTAATTCAGTTGTTCGTCCATTTTCAACAGCAATAACAAGAGTGGATGTCATATCTTCTACGAGGTCGCAATCGCCATTTCCATTTGGTTCATCAAGTTCAATGATGACGTGATAATATGTTCCTTGAACAAACACATCGTTCGCATCGTCCTGATTTGCATTTCCATTTAGATTTGTGGCAGAATCAAAGTCTCCGCTCGAATAGACCAAGGTGTGGGCAACACTTGTTACAGGTGGGTCTGCTGTATCGTTGATATCACACATCATGGCCCACTTAACGTTCGTATCGGGGATGTCATTACTCGCATAGGGAAACTTGAACATAATGTAAAGTCTATCATCTGTATTTCCAGTCGTGTCGAATTCTTCAACTTCAAAAACCAGAATGACTGGAATTGAATTGAGTGTTTCTGACTGCTCATAACTTTGTGATTTTGACCCCATGAAAGCTTGTTCAATAATCATTATTGACATACCTGCTATGATTGAAGAAAACAGAAGAATCATGATCATTGCGACCATTGAACTGAGGGCAAACTCGGCTTTGTCATCTGGGCAAAGCCTATCCTCCATGTTTGACTCATGAGAGGCTGGACTAAATGCTTGTTTATTGCTTGATTCCGAATAGGCCCTATTGAGGGTACTCAATCCATTGTTCAGATTGAGCATCATAGTAGTACAAGACGCCTGCAGAGTTCTTTGACCACTTGACGCCATTTTCTTCCCATTCCTGAGTTTCAGTTGTTGTTTCATTGAG
>QQSG01000039.1:0-11437 GCA_003602665.1 Candidatus Poseidoniales archaeon | reverse complement strand
TTCTTCAACTTCAGCCTTGGTTCGAGTTGCATCCCCTGGGTAAGCATCCATTCTATCAGCAACTCCGTCTCCATCAGTATCCTTTGATTCCAGAGCATCGAGTGGGAAATCATCTTCCAAATCATTCACTCCGTCATTGTCTGAATCAAGTTGTTCTAATGCACATCCGTCATCATCTGAAATACTTGTCGAGTTCGTATTTGGACAATCATCATCCTTGTCGGTTACGCCGTCGAGATCAGTGTCTCTTTGGCTTGCAACACAACCATCAGCATCGAGTGATGGGTTCACGTCAGTCATTGGGCAAAGGTCATCTGCATTGTTTACAGTGTCCATGTCATCATCGAGTTGTGAAGCAGAACATCCTTCTGAATTTGGCATTTCTCCAATTGGAGTTGCTGGACAAACATCGATGTCATTTGAAATTTGATCTTCGTCATCATCGAGTTGACTGTCCGAACAGCCATTTACATCGATAACAGAAATTGGCTCTGTACCTGGGCAAAGATCAACATCGTTTTTGACGCCGTCGCCATCATCATCTTTCTGTGCATCTGCACAGCCATCTTGATCGACAGCAGCTCCTGCTTCGGTTAATCCACAAAGGTCAGCGTTGTCGAAGACACCGTCATTATCATTGTCTCGTTGTTCAGATGAACATCCATAGCCATCAACTGGACTTCCAGCAGGCGTTGATGGACATTGATCTATATCATCAGTCAATCCGTCGTTGTCACCATCTCTTTGAGAATCTGCGCAACCTGCAGCATCAACGGTTAGCCCAAGAGATGTTGAAGGGCATGCATCATATGCATCCTTTATACCATCCAAGTCTCCATCAAGTTCAGTATCTGAACAACCATTTGTATTGACAGATTCACCAGCGGGTGTTGATGGGCAAGCATCGTTTGAATTTGGTACACCATCGTTGTCGTCATCGATTTCAGTATCTGAACATCCAGTTGCATCAACAACTTGCCCAGCAGGGGTGTTTGGACAAAGATCTGGAGTGTTACCGTTTGCGTTATCTCCGAATCCATCCCCATCTTGGTCAGCCCATTGTGTCGAGTCTGTAGGGAATGCATCAGCATTGTTTCCAGCTTGATTGTCTCCGAATCCATCGCCATCTTGGTCAGCCCATTGTGTGGAATCAGTTGGGAATGCATCTGGATCGGTTCCAGCTTGATTGTCTCCGTACCCATCGCCATCTTGGTCAGCCCATTGTGTCGAGTCTGTAGGGAATGCATCTCCATCTGTACCGGTTGGATTGTCTCCGTAACCATCTCCATCAGTATCCACCCATTGGGTCGCATCTGTAGGGTATGCATCTGGAGTAGTTCCACTCGGATTGTCTCCGTATCCGTCACCATCTTGGTCGGCCCATTGTGTTGAGTCAGTAGGGAACTTGTCTCCGTTTGTACCTGAAGAGTTGTCTCCATATCCATCCCCATCTTGGTCAGCCCATTGTGTTGCATCGCTTGGCCAAAGGTCAGGGTTACTTCCACTCGGATTGTCTCCATATCCATCGCTATCCGAATCAGTCCACTGCGTAGAATCAGTAGGGAATGCATCGCCATAGGTTCCATTTGGATTGTCTCCATAGCCGTCTCCATCTTGATCAGACCATTGAGTTCCGTCGCTTGGGAATGCATCAGGCATGTTTCCACTTGGGTTGTCTCCGTATCCATCTCCATCTTGATCAGCCCATTGAGAGGAATCATTCACGAAAGCATCGATGTTGTCGTTGTAACCATCATTATCAGAATCAATTTGGCTTGATGCACATCCATCGAGATCGACAAGAGATCCAGTTGGTGTGTTTGGACAAAGGTCATCCTCATTCGCAACACTGTCTCCATCATCATCGAAGACGATATTGAAACAACTTGTGTCTCCAATGCGTTGTGTTCCGTCTGCTTCATACAGTTCTGCAAGAGCACAGTATGTACCAGATGCGGTTGGAGTTGTGTAGTTCCATGTACCAAGGCTCATTCCCTGGTAAGTTGCATTGAAAGATGTGAGTGGTGATTGAGCAATTGTTGCATTCCCGGAATCGAGAATCTTGATTTTGTAATCATAAGAATCACCAACGACGAGGTCTTGTCCACGAATTGTGACATCATTTGTTGGTGAAGTGACGCTCGAAGAAACACTACTGATGACAATTGATGGAAGTTGAGGAATGAAATCATCATCACCAATCCCTGTCAAATTTTCGTCTGTGTCAATGTTAACTTGAGTTCCATTGACGCTGAGTATTCCCAGCAATACGTGAATGCTTGTTGTCGTCGGTCCAGCCCAAGTGATGTTGTATGAGCGGTTTTCAGTAGTACTTGTGAAGGTGTCAGTACTCTCATCGATAATCGAAGCATTGAGTGCTGATTCTAGACTATTGCTTACAAGGTAGTTGTTGAGGAAGACATCCTCATCAAAGACAAGCCAACGCATATCATATGTCGTTGTCGTTGAAAGATTTGTCAATTCGATCAAACCAGTTGTTGATGATGTGACTTCAACTTCAATCATATCAATTACATACGTATCAAAGTCATCATCAAGGAAATTACCTGATGCATCGAAAAGAATTGTTTCAATATCGACATCCGACTCATTCATTTCTGGGGAGAAGGATACATTATACTCGTACATAGATGATGTTGCATTGAAACTTCCTTGAGCTAATGTTGTTGAAATTGTTGTATTACCGATCATGTATTGATTCATCACAGTGGTGTAGTTGTACATGGTATTGGCGGTCAATCCCGAATAGGAAATCGTAGCATTTGTTTCGTTATTGATGGCAACATTTGCAAGTTCAAAACTCTGACCGCCTCCAGGATTATCTGTTTCGATAGTAATGTCATAGGTGTTTAGATTAATAGTTCCTCCAAAAGATTGGTACAAATATACATCCACATATGTCGTGATGTTTTGGGTAGCTAAAACGCTTAATTGCTCGTTATCTGTTGTTGAGGATCCTGTAGCTAGGAATGATCCGTTGATCGTATCCCACCCAACATCGATGTCTTCAATGGCATCTGAGAATGTAACATTGACGAAATAGGTGACACCTGCAATCATTTGAATTTCGAAATAATCAACATCAGTGGTTGTGTGAAGTGACAGGTCAGTACAATCGAGCGGAAGCATGCTTGCCTGAGTTGCACTTGTTTGAACATCGTTTGATTCAAGACTATCTGCTTGAATTACACCCGCTGTGGATGTACCATTTCCGATACAAGAAGTGGTTGGTGGTGGTGGATTTCCTCCTCCGCCACTTGAATTATTTGATGACCAACCGGTCCAGGTGCCTGAACTCGTGCTTCCTGCTGAACCAGCGCTTCCAGTTGAACCAGCAGTTCCGGTTCCATATGGTGCGCCTGCAAGGCCTGCAAGGCCTGCGAAAGCAGAGACTGTTGCTGCGGTTGAGACAGAAAGGTTTGCTGCACTGTTTGCTCGTAAATCGATTGAACCGCCTGAGCCTCCACCGCCACCGTTTCCACCATCGTACATGCCGATGCAAACGCCGACGCAGTCACCGTCTGCACCATTTCCACCATTTCCACCATCTGCTTGGAGTGATGCAGTTGAACTTACAGTGAGTTCATTTGATTTCATGATGATGCTACCTCCAGAACCACCACCAGCGCCTGGACCTCCGTTTCCAGAGCCGTTGTTGTATCGATATCCTTGTTCTCCGTTTTCACCAATTGCTGTTACAGATCCATCAATGTCGATGACATCAGCGTAGATGATGATTCGACCGCCACCATTGCCTCCGTAAGAAACGAGGTTTCCATTTGAATCGAAGACATCTCCTCCGTTTGAACCGGTTTCATTACCGACTCCGAAAGATGATCCTCCGTTTGTCTGACCAGTACTAAGGCCACCACCGTCGCCACCGTTTCCGTAGTGACCAGCACCACCTGCTCCTTCTCCGTTGAAGTTTGCAGGAAGGATGACGGATGATCCAGCACCTTGGGTATTGATTGGACCATCATAAGCAATGATTGCACCACCTGATGCAATCGTTAGAGTGTTGACTGTGAGAATCAAGTCTCCTGTGGCAACAATCGAACCACACGGGGAAACAATTCCACAGCCGATGTAAACATCGTCATATGAATGACTTCCGTTGAGATAAGTCGTGTTGAGAACTGTAAGATTGTTCGATCCTACGCCTGGAGGACTTGCTTTTGCACTGGAATTTGCACTAATAACAGGAGATGCCAGTGAGATGGACATTGTTGCTAGCATTAAGGTAATCAATACGGTTGAGATTCGACGCGTAGACTCTTCTCTGTGGTTGGACATAAATGGAGGTGAAACTCATCGCTTATGAGCATCTCGCCTTCAAGCCACTCAAATAGCGGTCGGAGCAACGTGCCCATCTTTCTTGTCATCGGGCTTTCGAACCCGGGACCAAACTCCACTCATGAGTTCGTCATGATGGTGGCTGCAATAGTGGAATCGTCGGTATGCTTCACGGAATGAGTACGCTTTCTTTCCGGTTGCAACAAGGTATCCTTCTGGTGAAAGTCGTGATACAATTGTTCCAATTGAACTGCATCCAACGTAATCACAGGCAGGTCCTTCGCTCATACACTTACCTAACCCTCATTCCTATTGAACTGTTGCTTTTGTTTAATCTTCATCTTCCGTTTCATCGGGTTCAATCACCACTAAGGGGACATTCGCTTCAATGGCTTGTCCTTCCTCACATGAGACTGAAATGACAGTGCCGCTGATCGGAGCTTGGATTTCATTCTGCATTTTCATAGCTTCGAGAATGAGAATGACTTGTCCTTCTTTGACAACGTCTCCAAGAGATACCTCTACAGTAACGACTTTGCCAGGAATATTAGCGGAAACAGTTCCACTCTTCTTCTTCTTTGTTCCACTGCTTCTGCGTGCACGTGGCGCAGCTTGTGCATTTGGGACTTCGATGTTGAAGGTTTTTCCTTCGACGACAGCGTCCCATGAACCATCATCCTTTGCAGTGAGTTCAACCTCAAATTCAACACCATCAACTTTCACTGTTCTTTTTTCAGTCATATGTTCATCTCCATGGGCTGCGGCTACTTCGTTGAGCCATGAGCGAAGATTTGCCCATAACAATTCTGCGATGGTCTTGTGCCCATGCTTCTCCAGATTGACGCCCTCTTATGGATGGGTCATCTGTGCCAGCATCAACCATGCTTAGGACTGCTGCGATAGCGGCCATTCGTAATGTTTGATCATCGGTCATGAGAATACCTCAAAGTGGAATGTTACCGTGCTTCTTTGCAGGTCTGATTTCTTCTTTATCAAGGAGCATCAAGAGTGCTCTTGAAAGTTTAGAGCGAGTTTCGCTTGGCTCGATAACATCGTCGATGTATCCCATTGCAGCAGCCTTGTATGGATTTGCAAAGGTTTCTGTAAAGTCTGATACAAGTCGCTCACGTTCTTGGTCTTGATTTCGTGCTTGCTTGAGCCTTCTGCGATGAATGATTTCTACGGCACCATCAGCACCCATAACTGCTAATTCAGCTCCAGGCCAAGCAACATTGTAATCTCCACGAATATGCTTTGAGGACATGACGTCGTAGGCACCACCGTATGCTTTTCTGAGAATAACTGTCAACTTAGGAACAGTTGCTTCAGCGTATGCGTACAGTAACTTAGCACCATGACGAATGATTCCACCCCATTCTTGATTGGTCCCGGGTAGGAATCCAGGTACGTCTTCAAGAGTCACTAATGGTATATTGAAGGCATCACAAAATCGTACAAATCGTGCCGCTTTATCGCTTGCATCGATATCGAGGCATCCTGCGAGAATCTTTGGCTGGTTTGCAACGACGCCCACGGTATGTCCTGCTAAATGTCCAAAGCCGCAGACGATGTTCATTGCATAATCGGCTTGAACTTCTAAGAAACCTCCGTCATCGAGGACTTCTCGAATAACATCAGTCACATCGTAAGGTTTGTTGGAATCTTCTGGAATGATATCGCTCAAAGCCTCACAGCTCCGGTATGGATCATCAGATGTCTTTCGAACTGGAGCACGCGACATGTTGTTTGAAGGGAACATGTCACAAAGATCTCGAGCCAGTTGAATAGCCGAATCATCACTGTCAGCAGTGAAGTGAGACACTCCTGACTTCGATGCATGCGTCATTGCCCCCCCTAGGTCTTCGAAGGACACGACTTCGTTTGTTACGGTCTTGATGACTTCTGGACCTGTGATAAACATGTGAGCAGTTTTGTCCACCATAATTACGAAATCAGTAATTGCAGGACTGTAGACTGCTCCACCAGCACATGGACCCATGATGACACTGATCTGGGGTACTACGCCTGATGCACGTACGTTTCTGAAGAAAATTTCAGCATAGGAGCCTAATGATGCAACTCCTTCCTGAATACGTGCTCCGCCGGAGTCGTTCAAGCCAATAACTGGGCGTCCAGTCTTGAGAGCCATGTCGAGGACTTTGCAGATTTTTAGCCCATGCATCTCTCCTAAGGAACCTCCATAGACAGTGAAATCTTGAGCAAAAGCGAATACTTCTCGACCGTTAATCATTCCATGGCCAGTAACCACTCCATCGCCGGGGATGACGTTTTTGTCCATGTCAAAATCACGACATCGATGTTCAACAAGTGCATCTATCTCTTGGAATGAACCATCGTCAAGGAGCATCTCAAGGCGCTCACGTGCCGTCATTTTTCCTCGATTGTGCTGTGCCTCAATTCGTGCTTGTCCGCCTCCTGCTTCACTTCGAGATTTTCTTGCACGAAGGTCATTGAGACGTTTTTCTGTCGAAGACATCTTGCTCACCAGTTCCTGCTTGGGCATACCGCCCTTATTGGTTGCCCTTGATTACAACGGTAAACATCGGCCTTCAAGAGGTTCGTAAATGAACCACTTCCCAATCTTCTTTGCCGTATGGAGGATCTCTCCAGTCAGGGTCCCCTGGTAAAATCAATCCCTCACCAATGGACGCCATTTCCTTTGCCAATTGGTGATGCATTTCTATCAGATCTTGCCACTCAACTTGCCCACTTCGTAACTTGGACCAAAGCCGTAGATTTCTCCAAGACTTGCACAAGCGCTCGAATAATTTGAGATGAAGGCGAGCAGAGATTGGCCACCAGACAAGGAGGATAAGGGATACAAGTGGCCAGGGAATGAACGCTAATGCTGGAAGAATATAACCAGGTAATTCGACATCCTGTAGGAAGGAATTCTTAGACGCAAGTAACCACCCTATAGAAATTGAAGTGAAGATCCACCATATCGGATATAAGGCCACTGAATAGAGAAGTTTCATCGATCCAATTGCAGAATGGGTTTCTTCATTCTTCGATTGGATGATAATGACAAGTCGAATGAACATGTAGGGTACGATTGTTCCTATCATTGCAGACCAAGTTACAATCCCCAGCATCCATGAAGCAGACCATATCCACAAGATCATATTCTTCAAGAAGGCTTTTTTGGATATCTTTTTTTCTCGGTCACGTAATTCCCATGATCGAAGTCCAATGTGTTCCATCTCACTATGATGCTTTTTGAATTTAGTTTCCATCTCAAGGTTGCGTTCTGGGTCGTTCTGGGCAAGGTATTGCCATGCAGCACGAACTCGACGAGAACCAAGGACGGCTTCATGAAATGTGATTGGTTTTACCTCATCCCCGCTACGAGCAGTGTGGATCATACGTCGAGCACGCCAAACAAGTTCTCGATCTTCCCATGTCTCTTGGGCTTGATTGCAACGTTGGATTTCAGTATGGAGTAAGTTGGTCATTTCTTCACACCATACTCGATCATGAGCTAGGTCACCATGCTCCGCAAGTTCTTCTGATGATGGTTCTAATGCACCATCTTCACCAGGTAGTGGTGGATACGTAAGGCGACGATTGACTTGCAAACTTACCCGTTCCCTGAACTGATGTTGATCACTGTAATGCAACCCAATAGGGACAAGGTGAGGTCTTGGTTTATCCATCTCATCTGCTTTTCGAATCGAATCGAGAAGGATACGTGCAGCACCTGTACGCATTTTTACAGGATGTGCCTTTGTGTGAGTGATTCCTTCGGGAAAAATTGCAACACGTTGTCCATTAGCAACACTAGAGGAAAGGGTGTCAATAAGACCTGAGTTGGCTTTCTTTCTCTCCTCTTTATCGCCTACGTTATCTTGTGGCCGAAAGACAGGTTTTGCATCGATTGCTCGAAGTATACGTCCTAAAATTGGAGTTTTGAACAATGGGCTTTTCGCAGCGAATGTCAGGCCCCCAGGTAAGGCTGCCATCATCAACATTGGATCAATAAGGCCGCCAGGGTGCCATGCAGTGAACACTATGCCGCCTTCCTCAGGTAATGTGTCAAGGTCAACCAAGGATATTTCTCTGAACCATGTGTCCATGAGTGCTCGATTGACTCTTCGCACACGTGTGTAGCCCTTGCTAGGTTTGAGTGCATCCGGGTCTTTCTCCCATGCCATGCTAATCCTCTCTCTTTCTTGCATTTCATCTCATCGACGATTTTGTTCCAAATTGGTGAAAAGACTCTGCTTTACGTAGATTGGACGAGTCATTCATAACCCACGTGCCACTGGATTAAGCATGGACAAACCGTTGAGGATTATTATTGCCAAACCCGGACTTGATGGTCATGACAGGGGTGCAAAGGTTGTGGCTCGAGCCTTACGAGACGCTGGTCATGAAGTCATTTACACCGGTCTACGGCGAACTCCTGCTCAAATTATTGAAACCGTTCGTGATGAAGATGCTCGCTTACTTGGTCTCTCATCGTTATCTGGGGCCCATGGACATCTGTTCCCTCGGATCTGTGAAACACTCCGAGAAAACGACATGGGTGACGTCATTGTATTCGGAGGCGGGATTATCCCTGAGGACGATCGTGAAGCTTTGTTTCAAGCAGGCGTAAAGGCCATCTTTGGACCTGGAACTTCCACAGAAGAAATGGTCGCTTTTATTGAAACCGCTGTTGAAAGAAACGATGCGGGCGTAGGCAGCGATACAGGTTGGCATTGGACAGGGCTTTCTTGAGGTGATGTTCTTGGAACAGTTGGTTTCGCATGCTCGCAAAGGTGATAGAAGGGCATTAGCACGTCTTTTATCCTCTATCGAAAATGGGGAGACTGTACTTGAATCAGAGATTGATGAATCCGATGACTGGAGAATTCTAGCACTTACTGGCCCGCCAGGTGTTGGCAAATCTTGCCTTCTCGATCGATTGCTCCACGTATGGACTAATGATGGAATGAAGATTGGGGTTCTAGCAGTTGATCCATCCTCTCCACGATCTGGAGGTGCATTACTCGGCGACCGTGTACGAATGACAGTCGTCGATCATCCTGAGAAAAAAGACTTGGTTTACGTACGTTCGGTTGCGACAAGAAAATCCAGTGGCTCAGTACCATCAGTTGTTCAAGAAATGGCATCCTGTCTCTTGATGACTGGTTGGGATCGAGTCATCATTGAAACCGTAGGGGCAGGACAGTCGGAAGTTCGTTGTGCAGCAGTCGCCGATAGAATCGTCTTGATTGAAGGCCCCGCTAGAGGCGACGGTGTCCAAGCAGAAAAAGCAGGATTGCTCGAGCTTGCCGATGCTATACTTGTCAATAAATCAGACCTCCCTGGTGCTGAACGGCATGCGAATGAATTGCGAGAATCCCTTCAACTCGGTAATCCTACTCCACCTGAAGTTCAACTTGTAAGTGCATTGAGGGGTGATGGAATTGATGAAGCTGCATCTCTTTTGATGGAATTAAAACAAACATCACGGGCAGAAAGAGCACGCTGGAGAGAGCGTATTCTTTCTCATCATGAACGGCAAATTCTCAACCATTCTCAATTCAATGATATTCTTACCAATCTAGAGAAAGGTTTGATTGGTTTCGATGAAGCCTATGTAAAACTGAGGGCAGAAGATGAGTGACCAAGTTGAGATGACGAATCCAGTTGACCAATCGGTTGGTGGTATGTCTGGACACCTTCTTCGTAGAGGAATTCACCTCGGTATGTCATTTATTCCTGTATTGTATTTTGAATTCGGAGAAGATGTTGCTGATGCTGTAAACCTCTCATTATCTCAACTCGTTTCTGTCGTTATTCTCGTGGCCATCGTAGGTGAGGCTCTTCGGCTCAAGTTTGGTGTCACAATAATTGGCCAACGTGCATATGAGGCTAAGCAAGTTTCTGCCTTGGCATGGGGTGCAATTGGCATAGGTATGGTCTTACTTTTGGCACCCGATAAGGCGTATGCATATCCACTCATATTGAGCCTCTCACTTGGAGATCCACTCCTTGGTGAGATGCGAAGAAAGGACTTTTCCACATCCGCAGTCATCTGGTCTGGGACGCTTGGTATTGCCTTAATTTGGGCTTCTTGTGCAATATGGGTAGAGACTCCATGGCTTCTCGTAGCATTGATGGGTCCAATGTGCGTTGCAGCAGAATGGCCAAGATTACGATACATCGATGACAACGCTACAATGCTGCTTATTCCTTTGGCTTTGGTCTTAATTCTCGAACCCTTTTTGGGAGTTATGTGAGGTCGAACCGCCGCCATATTGAAGAATCTGGTCGTTTACGGATGGTTGTTGATACCCATGTATGACGACAATTCATCCTCCGACCCGCCGCAATCGGTGTACTATGCATTCTTTGGACTCGCTGTTATTTTATTAGCGGTTGTTGCATTCAAGTACCCATTGTGGTGAAAATATCCATTGCGAAAGCGATGGTATAAACGTCATGGACGTTTCCTGTGAGATATGTGTGGGATTTCTGGCATGCTTGGTTCGCCAGAACCTTCTGTCGTCAAGAGTATGACCCGTCTCCAACATCATCGTGGGCCAGATGGTACAGGATTTTGGAATGATGATCACATTTCTTTGGGTCATTCACGTCTTGCAATTGTTGATTTGGAAGGAAGTCCGCAACCGATATCCTCTGAACATGGTTGCATTCTCATCGTTAATGGTGAAATCTACAACTACCAAGAACTCAGGGAGAGCAACGCTACCTACCCATGGGAGACGATGGGTGATAGTGAATCTATTCTCGCCTTGCACAAAAGCGCAACATACGGATTAGAACATCCAATAGCTGAAGATCATTGTAAGTGGTTGAAACAACTTGATGGAATGTTCTCATTGAGTCTATGGGATCCAATTAACGGACAATTAATTCTTGCCCGTGATGAGATGGGAATCAAACCTCTCTTGAGGACGAACATAGACGGTTCACTTCTTTTTGCAAGTGAAGCAAAAGCATTCCATGCACATCCACAATACAACCCGCAAATGGACATGGAAGCCCTTCTTGCTCGACTTGTGTGGGAGTATCCGCTTGATGGAACATCTTTGTTTCAGGATGTACATCAAGTTCGACCTGGAACTGTTGAAGTTTGGACGATTGATGG
>QQSG01000038.1:9197-18358 GCA_003602665.1 Candidatus Poseidoniales archaeon | reverse complement strand
GATGGCTGTCCAAACGTGTACGGAACCTCGACAGATCCTCTTCCTGGTTGTCCTGACAGTGATCTCGATGGTTGGGCGAATACAGATGACGATTTCCCACTTGACCCTACCCAATTCCTTGATTATGATGGCGATGGCTTTGGTGATAACGTATCTGGAAACAATGCTGATGCGTGTCCATTCCAATATGGTGTGATGAATGGAACTGACGGGAACGGCTGTCCATTGGTAAACACAGATGACCTCGATGGTGATGGAGTCTATGATGACATAGATTCTTGTCCGGGTACAATCTTGGGCTCAGTCGTTGATGCTACAGGCTGTTCAAATGATCAACTAGATGATGATGATGATGGCATCTCAAATGCAGATGATATATGCCCAAGCACAGCACCAAGTGCAACGGTTGATTCTGATGGCTGCAGTTCTGAGCAACTAACACAGGACACAGACGGTGATGGAGTATTCGATCCAGATGACCAATGTGAGGATACAACTGGTACAGATGTGGATGCTTTCGGTTGTGACGGCTTCCAACGCGATACAGATGGCGATGGTGTTGTCGATAATGACGACGACTGTCCCGACACACAAGCAGGATATCCTGTGGACACAGTTGGGTGTTTAGATGAAGATCAGTTGGATCAAGATCTGGATGGTGATGGCTACTCAGGAAACTACACTTACACTATAGATTCAGAAACGGGTCTAAGAATTGACCAAATTGGTGACGCATTCCCACTTGATGGAACACAATGGTTCGATCAAGATGGTGATGGCTTTGGTGATAACCTCAATGGAAATAATGCAGATTTCTGTCCAGAGGAATTTGGGACTTCATACCTTGATTCTCTCGAAATAGGTTGCTTTGATGATGGAGACGGATGGGCAGATAATTGGGGCAGAGATAAATTCCCTGGTGATGCAACTCAATGGAACGACTCCGATGGCGATGGGTACGGTGACAACTGGAACAATCCCGAGTGGAATTCCTCCCGCGATTCGGATTGGCCTGGAGAATTTGTTATCGATGCCTTGGTCCCAGACAAATGTCCTGATTCACCAACTTCGAACGTTGATGATGAAGGATGTTCAAAGAGTGAGAAGGATACTGACGGGGATGGTGTAAACGACTTACTCGATAATTGTCCTGAAGATGCTAAAGGAAACGACGGATATGAAGATGGTTGTCCTCTACCTAAACAATCAGGGTCGGATGAAGAAACAACTGTGTTTGGCATGTCTATCATCGCATTCAGTGGTCTCATAGGAGGTCTTCTTCTTGTTCTTCTCATCATAGGATTCGTTTTGCGAACTCTTGGAAATCGAGGCTATGACTACGATGATGACGATGATGACGATGATTTCATGGACGATGATGGCGACTCGTTTTCATTTGGAAACCAATCGAGATCTGCGCCTCTAGCCAGTTTGCCTTCTCGAGCAAGTCCTCAGTCAAGAAGCCCTCCAAGTTCCTCAGGTCCTTCCAGAGGTCCTCCAGGGGCAAAGACAGGGCCATCCCGTGGTCCTCCAGGTTCCTCAGGTCCTTCGAGAGGCCCTCCAGGGGCTAAGACAGGGCCATCCCGTGGTCCTCCAGGTTCCTCAGGTCCTTCGAGAGGTCCTCCGGGAGCCAAGACAGGGCCATCTCGTGGCCCTCCAGGTGGCGCACCTGGCGGTCCAAAACGTACTTCAAAACCAGTATCAGTAGGTAAAAAGCCAGTAAGTTCAACCTTCGGTGAATCATCACAACCTACTGCGGATAAAACTCAGAAGAAGGTACGCAAGGCTCGAATTGAAGTTGATATGTCACACTTTGAGGATTGGCAAGTTGATGATAGAGAAGCAGCTGTTGATTGGGTGGTGGCTGAACTTGGTGATGGAGAGCAAGAACGAACCATACTTATGCAACTCCAAGAAACTGGTTGGACTGCTCAACAATCGAGAGCGATCTTTGATCTTGCTCGGAATCGATAATCAGTAGACTCAAAAACATGACTTGGTTGGACAAATCGAAGGGGGGATAATATGTCAGAAGGAGTACCAGATGGAGCCTCCCTTCCCGAAGGAATCGATGTCGATGATACAGCAGCATATTTCGGTGTAACCGAATCCTCTGACGTGCTGCAACAACTCATGGATATGGACTCCAAACAAGCCTTATCCAAGACACTTGAGCATCTGTCAGATGTTATCTTACAGCCTGGTGAGTTTAATTTTGAAGCAGCAAGTGAACGTCTTCAGTGTGAAGGGGGAGAAATCTACTTCCTCATCTTTGGTCATCTCAACTTGATGTCGCTTCCGGATCCAATGCTGGCTTTTGCCGGACAACCTGATTCCACTGGTTCGACGAACTCTGCACATCCTTTGGCAACAGAAGAAGTGATAAATTCAATTTCCGTTCTTTTTGATCCGATGCAATTTTTGAAAATCCTAGCAATAGCATATTCAACAGGAGGGGAGCCTGAAGTTGATCGATACCACACATCCATTCAAGAGTTGATGGCAAGTCCATCTCAAAATCTTGAGAAAATTCAGGCTCTCGCTACTGAATCAATCACTTCACTCGATGTGGCCGGACACGCACTTCCAATCTCATTTCTTGCAAGCGAAGGGGCAGAACCTGCAACCATCGAAGCTGGGCAATCGATGCCTGCCCAAGAAAGAAAACCAGAACCAGTTTCTATGCCAGCAGAACCTGCTATTGTGGAAGAAGTATCTGTTGAAGAAATCGTTTCAGTTCCCCTTCCAACAACAGAGTCAGTACCTCTTCCAACAATTGCTGAGGAAGAAAAACCCTCCACATCAGTACCCCTTCCTTCTTTTGAAACCCCTGTGGTTGAGGAAGAATCTCCGAAAAATGACGTGGAAGCAGATCTAGCAACTCAAGACGCCTTTTCTGGTGCGTTTGGAACTGAACTTATCCCAGAAGTTGAAGAAATTTCCCAACAACCAGTTGTTGAAGAAGTGCTTATTGACGAACCAGTAGTAGAAGCAGGGATAGTAGAGGAAGAAATACAAGAGCCTGTTGAAGAATGGGTGAGCGATGCTGAACGTTTCATCGATGCAGATGTAGATGAATCTGGAGCATTATCTGTTGAAGAATTGGCCGTCGCTGCGAATCTTCCTATCGAAGCAGCAGAAGAACTTCACAAAGCTGCGGATACTGATGGTGATGGAGAAGTTACGCTGAGTGAGTTTGTTTCTTCAGATGCTGCAAAGACAATGTCAAGTCTTCCTCGCCCAGTCGCTCCAGTTCGAAGACCAATTCAAAAACAACAACCACAACAGGCGGCTCCATCACCTGGTATTCAAGCGCCTCAAGCAGGCTGGCAACAACAGCCTGTTCAACCAGTTCAACAGCAACCAATTCAACAGCAGCCTATTCGACAACAACCTATGCAACAACAACCTATGCAGCCTCAACAACCAGGTATGAATATTCAGCCTACAATTCGCTCAGGAATTCATTGCAGAGGTTGTGGAATCGGTCTCGATCCATTTTGGCGATTCTGCCCAATCTGTGGGAATATGAACACCAGTGCACACCGTTAATCGTTACTGGGGAGGAAAACTCCCGAATCAGTGATACAAGTATCGTCCAACCAAACTGATGGTTCCGCTAAGACACCTGATATGTGAATCCCAACGTTCGAGGTTCCACCCAATCGAGAATTATCTCCAATCGAGAAATAGCAACTGCCAAGTCGCTTTTCGTCCTCTAGAACATTTCCTACTAACCGAGCATTCGGATTCATTCCAAATCCAAATTCAGCAACAGTCCATACATTTTCACGGTCCTTTGCTTTGAGTTTCTTAGCAACTTCTCCAAATGATTGACGGATGTTGGCTGCAAGACTACCACCTTTGACATCAATCACAGTTCCATTCTCGATAACGAGTTCAATCGGCTCATCGATGAGTGTTGAGTCCCATGAACCATCGATAACAATGGTGCCGTTCATCGTTCCTTCTTTCGGAAGAACAAACACTTTTCCAGCAGGTAGATTCATCAGCATTCGTGGTCGATTACAGATTCCATTGTCATCGAGTTTCCAATCTCTCCAACTGACTTCAAAAGTAACATCCGTACCCGCTTCCGACTTGACATTAATGATTCTTCGGCGCCTCAACAGCGTTCCGATGTTTGAGATTCGGCGCTTAACTTCTTGGAAGTTAGCAGTCATACCCCCTTCTGTGTAGAGTTCAACGTTCATTCCAGGCATAGTCGCAACTCTTGCACCATCCCTGACTGCTTGGCGCACGGCACGTGTATGTGTTAGCGAGTACTTTGTAGGAGCGATAACAACTTGTTGTTGTCGCATGAGTGAAGCAACTGGGGTCGGGGGTTCCTCACCATGATGTCTTGACTTTGGCATGACAACAAGCAAGACTCTATCGGATCGTTGTTGGGTTGCTTCGTGCAAGGATTGTCCAATATCTGCGGTGGTCGGGTCGCAGACGATCAAAACGTTCTCTCCACGACGAATATCCATTGAAGTTTGAACGACTCTATCGGAAATTGCCTTCAGTTTTTCTTCAGCACTCATCTCCTCAGTGATTGTATTAACATCCTGATCGGGTTCATGCGTCTCTTCATTGAGTAGGGCATTGATATCTTCATCGACATCAGTAATGGATGACTTCTCATCCTTACTTTTCTCGCCGGATGGAAGCACCATGTATTCCCCATATACTCATCCATATTGAATGTGTGGCTCTGTAAAAGCAACATTTGTCATACGAGTCTTGATGAAGAAGTCATGTTGTCGATTAACCATGAGCGAAAAAGAGACCTTTGTTGCCAGAATCAAAGACATCCATCGTATAGGGAGTATCCAAGGCCATTTGGGATGGGATCAAGAAACATTAATGCCCGAGAAGGGAGCAAAATCCAGAGGCGAAATTATGGCTTGGTTAGCTGCACTTGCCCATGAGAGAATTATCGATCCAGAAATGGGAGAATTGCTAGGCCGAGTTGAACAACGTAGTGATTTAGATGAAGCAGAACAAGCCAACACTCGAGAATTTAGAAAACGGTATGACAAAGCAACAAAACTTTCTTCAGATTTTGTATCAGCATTTGCTAAAGCGAGAAGTGAGGCTCTCGTGGCCTGGCAGAGTGCGCGCTCGAATTCAGATTTCTCTGCGTTCTTGCCACATCTCGAAACCCTCGTTGCGTTAACAAGGGAAAAAATCGAAGCATATGGGTATGAAGGTACGCCATACGATGCTCTACTTGATGAGTATGAATCAGGAATGACTGTGGAAGATTATGATCCTCTCTTTGCAGGACTGAAACAACGACTTGTCCCACTTCTTCATCGAATAATGGAGGCGAAGAAGACCAATCCCGACCCCACTTTACCAGAAGGGATGCCTTTTTTGGTTGAATCACAAGAACAATTTTGCATCAACGTAAGTGAACGCATGGGTTTTGACTTTGCAGCGGGACGCATGGATGCCTCAACACATCCCTTTTCCGCAGGAATTTGGCCAGGAGATACCAGATTCACAACACGATATGACGAACTTGATCCATTTTCTTGTCTCTACGCAGTCATGCATGAAACTGGCCATGCCTTGTACGAGCAAGGCTTGGATGATGATCATCAATACACACCTCGAGGAGATGCAGTATCGCTAGGTGTCCATGAGTCACAATCACGGCTATGGGAAAACCAAATTGGTCGAACCCCTGAATTTTGGGATGTAGCCATGCCATGGTTCAAAGAAGCTTTCCCAGACGCACCATCTTGGGATTCCAAAACCTTGAACAGAATTGCAAATTGTGTTGAACCCGGCTTTATCCGTGTAGAAGCAGATGAAGTGACCTACAATCTTCATGTCATGTTGCGTTATGAGATTGAAAAGAAAATATTCAACGAAGATTTCCCGCTAGATCAATTACCAGAATTATGGAATTCAATGATAAGCGAATGGTTTGGAATCACCGTTCCAAACGATACTCTTGGATGTCTGCAGGATATACATTGGTCAATGGCAGCGTTTGGATACTTCCCAACATACACTCTTGGAAACCTGTATGCTGCCCAATTGCTTGAAGCGATGGAATCTGATATTGGTTCCATTAGCGATCATATCTCATCTGGAGATTGGACGCATATGCTTGAGTGGCTTAGAAATAAAATTCACAGGAGAGGGAGCGCATTGTTACCAGCAGACCTCATTGAAGAAGCAACGGGTGCCCCTCCTTCATCAGAAGCGTTTCTACGATATGTCGAAGAGAAGTACGGAGAGATTTACTCTCTTTGATCATTCTTCTTCGCTTTTTCCAGAGGATGAACCAACAAGTCTGTTGATGCGTTCTGTTAATTCATTAATTGCATCACCAAGATCGTTGCTTCGATCATCTTCGTGATCGGTACCAAATGTTGTTCCTAGCAAAACAACCATTGCTCCAGATAACATCATCACAGCAGGCCAGTATACGTCTTCTGCCACCATATCATTGGTGGCTTGCATTCCACCCCAAATTGCACCAGCAATAAATACAATCAATCCAATCATTATCTGTTGGTATCCTTTTCCGAGTTGTTCTTCCATGTTACTCATAAGTCTCAGGCTAAAATAGTTCATTGACTTATTAAGCGTATTCTATAAAACGCCCCGAATAATATCAATTCCAAGGGGTCATCAGGAGAGGCGAACCGGTTTGGCCTTCACCCACCAGAATTTTTCCTTTTGGACCAGTTGTATCCGTTCTTTCGAATACAGGTGTCCCACCTACAACGGTTAGAACAGGCCATCCGACGAGTTTGAGTCCACTAAATGGGTTCCAACCGACTGTCGACCAAGTGTTCTGATCTTCAACAAGTATCTCTTTCGTCATGTCGACAAGTGTAATGTCTCCATCATACCCTTGTTCAAGTCTGCCTTTTCCAATCATTCCGTAGCAAGTTGCAACATTCAAAGACATCCACTTGACAACCTGCTCAATAGTGCAAGCACCTCTTGAAGCGTGCGTTAGCATGACAGGGAGTGAGGTTTCAACTCCAGGCATTCCGCTGTGCGCTTTGGGGAAACCTTGTGCTTTATTCTCAAGCGTATGAGGTGCATGATCTGTTGCAATACATGCGATTGTGTCATCATGAAGCCTCTTCCACAATGTTTCTTTATCGATTTGATATCGAATCGGAGGATTCATTTTCAAACGAGTACCACGTTCTGCAACATCGCGTTCATCAAAAGTAAGGTGTTGTGGTAGTACTTCTGTTGTAATATGTGCTTCACCATCGGTACCGGTGAGGGAAGTCAATCCATTGAGCCAATCAGCTTCGATACCAGAGGTGAGATGGAGGATGTGTAAACGATGTCCACTTGCTTGAGCGTATCCAACTGCTCGCTTCGTTGCAATAAGTGCAGTCTCTTCATCTCTCCATTCTGCATGTGCTTCCATATCTGTACGTCCTTCGATCATCTTCTTTCGCTCAATCATTCGATCTTCATCTTCAGCATGAACAGCAATCAATCCTGCAGTATTGTCAAAAATAGTCTTGAGGGCATTTGATTCATTGACCAACAGGTCTCCTGTTGAGGAGCCCATGAAAATCTTAATTCCACAAATTCCAGGGATTGCGATAGGTGCATCTGGCGTTCCAACCGCTTTCTTCAATTCATCAACATTCGATTCAGTGGCTCCAATAAAGAATCCATAATTGGTTACACAGCGATTTTCTGCGGTTTCTAATTTCTCGTACATTGATTGGAGAGTCGTTTGACTAGGGACATTGTTAGGCATGTCAAGGAATGAGGTAATTCCACCGCTAGCAGCTGCACAAGAACCGCTATGGAGATCTTCTTTCTCAGGCTGACCAGGGTCTCTAAAGTGTACTTGAGGGTCGATTAGACCCGGAAGAAGATGCAAACCAGAAGCATCGATAATCTGTGTGTTTGAATCATGAGGTTGAAGACCTCCTCCTGGTTGAACTGCGGTAATTATTCCATCAACAATGAGCAAATCACCGATTACTGTTGTCTCAGGTAGAATCATTGTAGCATTACGGATAAGCATACTCATAGCGGTCACTAATACGTTGCTAGAGCATTCAGTCAATGAATGCTCTTATCGCCTACGAGCAGTTTTTGGTCTGAAAGCATTACAGATTTCATCAACCATATCGATGTACGGACCTTGGATAAGATCGACACAGTAAGGAACGGCTTTCCATATCTCATCAATCGTTTCACGGATTGCTTTCGGCCTTCCAGGGAGATTAAAAATCAGACAAGAGCCACGAACTCCAGCCGTTTGCCGAGAAAGAATTGCAGTTGGTGTGAACGCTAAAGAAATGGCTCTCATTTGTTCGCCAAAGCCTGGCATCATACGCTCACACACCTTTTCAGTTGCTTCTGGAGTGACATCTCGAAGAGCAGGGCCTGTTCCGCCCGTTGTAACGATAACATGACAGCCAACAACATCTGCAAGTTCAATCAGAGTCTCTTCAATGAGATCTTGTTGGTCAGGTATGCACCTGTAATGAACTTCAACAGGCGATGCAACTGCTTCCTCCAAAAAACCAAGGATAGCAGGGCCACCTTCGTCTTCATATTCCTTCGAATGTGCACGGTCAGAGGCGACTACGATTCCGATTTTAGCACGTTCTCCAACGTGTCCGTTGTGGCCATCAAGCGATGTTGTTGAATCCATATCATCCAACCTAGTTTGATCCATACTTTTCCTTGATGTCATTGTGGAAGTTATCCAGCAATGTGTCTTCAAACAATTCTGTTTGTCGTCGATTCTTTGTAGAGCGTATGTGAAGAATTGCGGCTAAGATGAATACAATAATGATGATTGGAATAACAGCTTCAAGTTTGTACTTGTGCATAATCCGAACAATTCCTTCTGCAGTATATGCCCACGTAATTGATGCAATAAAGCCACCAACCATCGTAGCGATAAGAACACGCATGAATTTCATTCTTGAAAGCAATCCAAGCATAGCTCCGACGAGAACTCCGGAAGCCATGAATGGAATCCATACAAAGACAATGAGTCCCCAGAAGCCCCATTTGTTGATCATCTCACGCTTCTCGTTTGCAGTATATTCCACAGTTGAGAGGATATCTCCCAGTAATTTTGTTTGGAGCATTCGTCCACCAAAACCATCCTGTCGGGCTACAGCAGCAATGCGCTCATC
>QQSG01000038.1:930-8920 GCA_003602665.1 Candidatus Poseidoniales archaeon | reverse complement strand
AACAAGTCCAATGAATCTCGAACTTCATCTTCAATTCGGGAAAGGGAGTGAAGTTCCTCAAAGAATGACGTGTAGTTTTCTGGAGATTCCTCGTCGTCTCGATCGCCGACTCCAATCCCAACTCCTGAATCAAAATCAATTGCTTGGTTGGAGCCAATACTTCGTACTGTAAGCTGAACTGGTTTGAACACGTGGAAGAGAGCAAATTCTTCAAGAACTTCTCTAAGAATTTCATCACGTATCGTCTTGCTATCACTGAGTGTATTTTCCGTGTTCTTGTACGGAACCATAATATCGATTGACAGGTCTCTTGGCTCGACCTTTGCTAATTCATGGTCAATGGAGATTCCCAATCGTCGTTCACACTTTGAAATAATATCATCCACGAGCCGAATGATGTGATTCCGTGATAGAATGTCATCCGCTTCTTGATGGTATACCTTGTACATGATTGGGTAAGCAATCAGGAGTGAGAACACAGACAAAGAAAGGGAATTGAAAGCCATCCACCATGCTGGAATTCCTGCAGCACCACCAGCAAGCATAGCGGTTTCACGACCGCCTCCCAACTCGGCAACGAGAAGGATATATCCCCAATTTCCTAGTTCCTGAACAGACCAGCACGACCGAGGACCAGCATCAGTAATACGCACTTCACGAACCGTTTCATCTCCTCCGAATGGGAGGAATGCAAATCCTTTGGTTGTAATATCGAGTTCAAAATCAACTGACTTTTTTAGTTCTTCCATCATTGGTTGAACCGATTCATTTTCCGCATCTTCTTTTGTTTCATACATCTCGATGGACAACGAAACAACGTAATTTCCTTCCTCAAGGGTGCTGTAATCGGCTTTTGCATGGACTCGATTGTTTTCATCCTCTAGAAGTCGCGTTGTCATACTCGGGTTTGAGGAACTTGAAGTCCCTTCTTCTACGATGTTGTAGGTTAATTCAGCAAAGCCTGCTGGCAAGTTGTAAACATTTAGTGAGAAGACTTCAGCATCTTCATTGGGGAAGATGTGAATCCAAGGTTCATCATCAACTTCGTTACATGGATCCTCTCCAATGTCTAGGAATGTATTGGAAGCACTATGATCCATTGCCGTAGATTGTCCAAGCATACCTGATGACATGGATAGGATGAGTGCACCGTAGAGGATTCCATAGACAACGCCTACGACTAGAACGGGATTTTCCTTCTTTGCAAACATACTGCGATTGTCGCCATCAGTGCGTCTGCGACGAATTTCATTGAGTTCTTTGAGCAACGAATCACTCTTAGTTTCTGGTTCAGGCGCCTCTTTTGGCAATTCCTCTCCAACAATCGCCTCTCCCATGTGATGTGCACACAGGTTACTACAAATGAACCCATTGATGGAAACGGGTGAAAGGTGGGTTGGGCCGGACTTGAACCGGCGACCTCGGCATCTTCAGTGCCGCGCTCTCCCAACTAAGCTACCAACCCTTTCGTTTCGCCCACGTGGCGTGGGATTTCAAGTCTTCGTTGCTCACTCTTGACCGGACAAGACACTTGCCTGCATTTCAAAGAGGGAAGCGAAGCCAATTTCTGCACAATCAAGGAGTGCTTCGAGTTCTTCGCGTTGATAGGTTGCTTCTTCGCCGGTACCTTGGACTTCAACGAACGAACCGTTGCTTATTTTGACAACGTTCATGTCAACATCGGCATTCGAATCGAGAATGTAATCAAGGTCAAGATAGGTCTTTCCATCAATAAGTCCGACGGAAATTGCTGCAACATCATGAGGCAAGACGCGCATTTCGTGTTCATGCTGTTCTTCAGCAGAGAGTGACGGAGCGCTCCATCCCGAACGTCGCTGATCTTCAGTCGGGCGTAGATGCTTTGGAAGGCATTGGCCATTCGCAATCAAACGACGAATGCCTAATCGGAGTGCTAGATTGGCGGCAGTAATTGAAGCACAACGTGTGCCACCATCAGCATTCAAAATGTCACAATCGACATTGAGTGCAACTGGACCAAGTTCTTCCAGATCGACACCGGCTCTTAGGGAACGAGCAACAAGACGCTCGATTTCCTGTGTTCTTCCCTTTGCACCACGGCGTTCTCTCCTAAATCGAGAATCAGTGGAACCTGGAAGGAGTGAGTATTCTGCATGGACCCATCCCTTATTGGAATCTCTCGGAAACCATCCTGGTAATCGTGCTTCCTTGGTACAACAAGCGAGAACAACCGTCTCTCCCTGTCGGTAAAGGATGGAGGCTAGAGCGTTACTTGTGAAGTCGATTTCAACCTCTACTCCTCTCATTTCATCTGCGTTTCGTGTGGTCTTCATTTCAGTTTTGAATTTGCCCATGTCCGTGCCACGTGGTTGAGTTCATCAATGCTTTTGTGGCCTCGAAAGAAGAGCATGCGTATGTTCAAGTGGTCGTTCCGTTTCCAAGAATTATGAGTCAACACACTGCTGTCATCTGCGGAGTCTCACGAACACCCATCGGCCGATTTATGGGGGCACTCTCATCGATGAGTGCTGTTGATTTAGGCGTTGCAACAGTGAAAGAACTGTGTCAACGAATGGACATCAATCCTTCATCTGGCATCATTGATGAAGTCCTGATGGGGCAAGTGTTGCAGGCTGGAGTAGGACAAGCTCCTGCTCGACAAGTCGCTCTAGGTGCAGGATTACCAGTTTCAACATCATGTGTTACCATCAACATGGTGTGTGGTTCTTCTCTCAAAGCTGTCATGAATGCAGCAACAAGCATTCGAATGGGCGAACATAATGTTGTTATCGCAGGTGGAATGGAAAGCATGTCCAATGCTCCTCAACTGCTGATGGGGCAACGAAAAGGAAAGAAAATGGGTGATTCTAAACTGATCGATTCAATGATTCATGACGGACTATGGGATGTCTACAATGACATGCACATGGGCAACACTGGAGAAGTCGTTGCTCGGGAATGTTCGATTGATAGAGCACAAGCAGATGCTTTCTCAGTTCAAAGCCACATGAAAGCATCCAAAGCTTGGGAAGAAGGATGGTTCGATTGGGAGACGTTTTCTCTTGAAATTCCTCAGCGTAGAGGCGAACCACTGCTTCTCGAACGAGATGAAGGGATTCGTTCAGATTCATCTGTAGAACATCTTTCAACTCTTCGAACAGTTTTCGATAAAGATGGAATCGTAACTGCTGGTAATGCGAGTACCCTCAATGACGGGGCAAGCGCCGTTCTTGTAACAAGCGAAGAATTTGCTAAAGCACAGGGATGGGAAATTATCGCAACAATCGAAGATTACTGTACTGCAGGTGTTGAACCAGAACGTGTGATGAGCGCTCCCATTCCTGCCGTCAAGAATTTACTTGAACGAAATGATCTCGACGTTTTGGATGTAGATGTTTACGAACATAACGAAGCGTTTGCTTCAGCATCCTGTGCCGTCGCTCAAGAAGTCGGTATTCCTCATGATCGATTCAACCTACACGGTGGAGCAGTCAGTCTTGGCCATCCACTAGGATCTAGTGGGACTCGTTGTCTCATTACCATGCTCGGCGTTATGCGAAGGCTTGATTCAAAGTCTGGAATCGTAACGCTTTGCCTCGGTGGCGGCAATGCTGTCGCGATGTATGTTCGCAGATGAGGTCATCGTTGGGTTCATTGCTTTGGAGTGCGTGGGTTGAATCATGCGCTGGCTTGTAGGACTGTTCCTCGTCATGGTACTTGTTGTACCTACAGCGACTGCATGTGAAACTGAAGCAGCCCGTTTGCTCAGCGGAAAATTCCCTTCTCCAACTGGAATCTCTCCAGATAAAGATGAATCTATTCGAGAGGCAGTTCGATTGGGAAGTATCGGTCAGGAGACTGCTAGGCATACGCTATGGCGTGTACTCATGGGAGAGGTTCTGACCGAACAAGAAATAGCCGCAGAGATTGATAGAGCAATGATTGAGAATGGCTCTAACCCCGACTGGCCAAGTTTCGATACGATTGTTGCTTCTGGTTCAAATGGAGCAATTCCTCATGGTGATCCTGATAATCACGGAGCAGGACCTAAAGTTGTCGAAGTCGGGGATATTGTCGTTGTTGACCTTGGAGCACGTGTTAACGATTGGGTAAGCGATATCACGAGAACATACAGCGTCGGTCCTACCACAAACGAGACAATCATTGAAGTGTATATGGCCGTTTATGATGCTCAAAACCTAACCTTCCCACTTATCGAAGCAGGAACGCCTGCTTGGGCACTTGACGACATCGCTCGTACGCATATCGAAGAGCAAGGTTATGGAGAATATTTCATCCATAGTCTCGGGCATGGGTACGGCGTATGCGTCCACGAACCTCCTTTGCTTTCAGGTGGAACGGATGATCCTCTCTTCGGACTTTCATACAATCAACAACCACTCGCTGTTTGGGATGCGATAACCATTGAGCCAGGAATTTACCTTGATGGATGGTTTGGCGTCCGAATTGAAGATGATTTCCTTGTAAATCAAGAGAGTCACGAATTCCTAAGCGCAGATTTGCCGAGGGATCTTGATTGGTTCATGATCAAGGCAGATGATTATTCACAATCAGATATGGGTTCGACAGATGGTTCAGATTCAGAAGAAATATCTGAAACGCTCCCATTCCCAATCGGAATGGTTCAAACCATGATGCTTCTCACCATCGTTGCAATAGCTTTTGTTCAAAATGAGAATGAGGAATAATCACTCTTCTTCTGTCTCTTGACGGAAAGCAGTGAAGATGCCAACATCTTCAATGATTTCGGAAGGACCAGGAAGAATGGATAGGATGTCATCAGTTCGTAATCCAGTCGCCTTGTAGATCCTATTCGCCAGTGCTTCTTTTTTGATTCGTCCAGGTGAAAGAATTGCGTATCGTTCACACCGTTCTTTGATTGTTGAAACCGTTCCTCCAAGAAGGAGTGGGACTCCATTGATTGCAACAAGGCCAACCGCCATTTGAACATCCAAATCCTTGAACCATTGACGCTGTCCACGAACAATGAATGCTCCCTTGCCGACATACTCCCCTGTCTGCGCAGACTTGGAAACTTGAGCAGGCTTTACTGCGAAGACAGTTCCATGAGCGCCACCGCCATTCCATGCTCGGCTCCAGCAAAGAGCGAGTGTGGCTGCCTCTTCCAATTTCTCGTCCGTAATTCTCTCATCACCGAGTTTATCGACGATTCGATAGGAAGCAACTCCAGGAGGCAATTGTTCGAATGGCTCTTCATCGATTGCAAATCCTTGTGTAGCTCTGAGACTACAACTTGGGGCGCCATGAATATCTGCGTGAAGGTACATATCTCCTCCAGAAAGGTGCTTCTTGACAATCGCATCATTTCCTTTCGCATCTTTTCCTCCAACCAATAAATGGCCTCCGGAAATGATGCTCCAGCGATGTTGTTCAAACCACAATCGTTTACTCCGACGAACAGTTTGAAGCCGCCCACTTGCTTGTTGTTTCGCCTCTTTTTTCTGTGCTCTCTTGAATTCAACCTTCGTGTTAGCGAGAGCTGCTGTAGCCCCTGAAGTTTTGTCTTTCTGTTTCCGGGCGGATTGGAAATATCGTTGTGCGTTTTGATGAACGGTTTCATCAAGAGAGAGCGTGAAAACCAGTCCAGGTTCTCCGTTTTCGTCAGGAAGACGAACCATCATTGTTCGTTCCGCGGGATTGCCTGAATCAACCCATGGGTTTTCTTTTAATCCAGATAGAATTGCCTTCCAGCCCTTTGTTTCAAGTGCTTCATTTGCTTGTTGTAAAATTGTTTCAACATGCGTCCAATTCGATTGAATCGCATGACCAATCGCTTGTTGTTTTTCGATCTTCTTTGCAAAACCTTCGAGTGCTTTTTCTTGCTGCTTTAGTCGTCGTTCAAGGCGCTCAACATTTGTTGAATGCCCTCTACCAGGTGCAGCAGCGTCGAGCTTTTCCCGTTCACGACGCGCTAACGCATTTGCATCGTGATGACCTTTCCAAGCATCAATGGTTGACGTGAGTGTTGGATATTCAATGTAGATTGACGTTGAATGAGAGGGTAGTAAGAGAGGTGTCGCTTCTTTTGCAGTCTCTCGAATGATTCCGTTTGCAGCGGCGTCATGGCCTTTCATTGAAGCGATTGTTTGTAGCGCCTCAGCAGTATGTTCTTCAGTGGGTTTCACGATAAGATAGCCTTGTTTTGTAGTTTTTAATTCATCTAAGAAATGGGTCAAAGAGTTGTGAACGACACTTGCATCTGCATCTGCAGTCGGACTGTTTGGCTCAAGCCCTGCGTGTTCACAAACTGCATTTGCATACACGCCTCCGAGATTGATTTTACCTCCTAGAGTCGAAACCAAGTCACGATCGGAATCTGCGAAGATATCACTGATCACATCTGGAGTTAATGTGTAAGGGTCCACTGCAGCAGGTGGAGGGATGTACACCTCTCCTTTCTTGATGGTTCTTCCAGCATAACTTGCATGCGTAAGAGGCTGAATGATGACATCATCTTCATCCATTAGAATGACATTTCCGTCTCGGAAGAGTTCAACACTGAGGGAACGCTTTCCATGTTTTGTATCGAATCGAATAAGAAGAACTCGATCAAAGCCAAGTTGTTCAACACCAGTTAGTCGAGCATTCTTGAGATGTTTGCGCAGAACCATTGCAAAAGGAGGTGGCGTCATCGGCATTGGTCGATCTCTTTGAGAGGTGTACACGCGTTGTCCTCGCACAATGACCAAATCAAACTGGTCAGATTCTTTTGGATTAATACGAAGAACAATTTGTTCGTAATGAGGCATGTAGGCTTTCTTAACATAGGCGCCTGCCCATGAATCAAGCTCTTGGGAAACAGCCCGAACGTCAAACCCAGTCATTGATGCCTTCATTTCAACCTCTCCTACTCTTCAAAACGTAACAATACTTTGCCGATGTTTTTTCCATCATGTATGTATTGATGAGCCTCTGCAACATCACGTGCATCAAATACGGAGTCTATAATTGGGTCTAGAACGCCTTCTTTAATTCCATTAACAATGCGTTCCATTTGCTCAGTCATGACATCTTCATCAGGCCATGTTCCCATGTGAACACCGAAAACACCTTGGTTTCTTGACATCATTTTCATAGGGTCGAAACGAGGACGTTTCCTAAAAGCAAAGAACGCTTTGAGCAGAGAACGCTTTGAAGAAGGAGCAGCAGAAGACATCCCGTATGTGTACAATTTTCCTCCATGGGCTAATACAGAAAGGCTTCGCTTGAGATGGTCGCCGCCAATTGGGTCGAGGATGTGATCAACACCCTTTCCATCGGTTGAATTTTTGATGATTTGAACAAAATCTTCATTGTGTCGGTCGATTGCAGTTGCTCCATAGGATTGGATTATCTCGGCTTTAGCAGAAGAGGCAGTTGACCAGACATTGCCTACTCCTGCCCATTTACAAAGTTGGAGAGCAGCAGTTCCTACGCCACCGCCACCACCATGAATGAGAACAGAATCTGTTGGCTTTAGATTTCCAAGATGATGAAGCATATGATGGGCAGTGATGTACGTTACAGGCATTGATGCAGCTGCTTCAAGGGACATTTCGTCAGGAATTAGAATGACCCGAGACACTTCGGTGACAACGTGGGTTGCTTGGCCTCCAGTCCTCATCATACCGACAACACGTTGTCCAACTTTGAATCCTTCAACCTCGCTTCCTAGTGCATGGATGACTCCACTAACTTCGTAGCCTGGGGTAAATGGAAACGGTGGTCTTGGTTGATAGAAACCCATGCGCATGAGTGTGTCTGCAAAGTTAATCCCAGCAAAGTGGACTTGGATACAGACTTCATTTTTCTCAGGAATTGGGATCTCAATATTTTGGATATCCAAGACAGATGGTGATCCAGGTTTCGTAATTACGACTCTATATGGCATTCATTCAACTCCTCTAAGGTTCCATTCATTCGATTGCTGCTCGACGAGCCCCATTCGTTCATGTGAAAGTAAATGGGCAAGGGTTTGGTCTTGAGCAAG
>QQSG01000038.1:0-891 GCA_003602665.1 Candidatus Poseidoniales archaeon | reverse complement strand
AGCAATGGCTGAAATTGTTTTATGGCCAAATTCAACCGCTTCAAGGACCTTCTGATGGCGTTGTTTTCGATGTTTGATGTAGTAAGAGAGCGTTTGCTCAGGTAACGGAATGACCGGGCCATGACTTGGGAATAAGAGATGAGGCTTCAACGCTTTTAGTCGCTCTAATTGCTCAATGTAAACGTCCATGTCACCAGTGGCAGGAGGAATCAAGATGGTTCCTATCCCAGCAACCATATCTCCAGCAACAATACCTGCAGGTGAGGAAAGACAAACGTGGCCAGGATGATGCCCTGGAGTGATGAGAACTGTCCATTCCTGTTTTCCAAGTTGAAGTATGTCGCCATCTTCGAGTATACGATCACATGCAACGGTTTTGGAGGTGTATTCACTTCCCCAAATAGGAACATCAAAAGCCTCTCGAAGCAAATCCATGTCTCCGATATGGTCTCCATGTGAGTGAGTGAACAGCAGAGCAACCAATTCCCCTTTGTGTCTGTCAACAGCTTCTGCTAGTTCTTCCATACCTTCTCTCATGTGACAGGCAGGGTCGACCAGAACAAATTCTCCTTCAGGATCACCGACGAGGTATGCGTTCGTATGATCAGCAGGTGGGAGTGTTGCAGTTTTCACTGGAACGACTTCAACACCATAGGCAAAGAGAATCGAACGACGTCCTGGTTGCCGGCGTTGTAGATCTTCAGCGGTTTGAATCATATCACCTTCAAACCGTTTCAAGGTTCGACTAAGTTCCATCAAAAGTGTGACTACGGGCGGTGCAACTCTGATTTCATTTCGAGACCATCGCTGAATCATATCATCCGGTTTCATCCATTCAAATGCAGTAAATTCCGTTTGAAGTTCCAAAGATGGATTGAAATCATCCTCGCC
>QQSG01000037.1:12141-12704 GCA_003602665.1 Candidatus Poseidoniales archaeon | reverse complement strand
ACAGCAAGTAGTCCTTCATGTAAAGTCCAGGGAATGGAAAACGAAGAAGGAAATCGATTTGGATTACAATTTCACCCAGAAGTCAACGACTCAGAATTCGGGAAAGAGATGTTCGAGAATTTTGTTAAGGTTTGCAGAGAACACAAACAATAATCAGAATTTCAAATTCGCTTGTCGAGCGAGGAGAAGGACTTGCATAGAATGCTCAAGCATAGCAGCGTTTGCCATTGCTTGATCTAAATTTGCACCTACTGCATAAGCACCATGTCCACGAACGACGACACATCGGAGTCCGCCTTGTTTCAAGGCTTCATTCACTTGGCGTAGGTAATCGTTGTCCATTTCGTCGGGATCAACGATAACCACCTTGCCAATACTTTCCTTACCAATGACATCGATCGGTTGAACGATGATTAGATCTTTTTCGCAACTTGCTGCTGTTGTGTAAGGGCCCTGCATATGGATGGCCGCTGCTGGACCTCCTGTGACAAGGGATACTGATGCAAGAAGGACTTCATGGACTTTCCAATCAGAGATTGAACCGCGAGGAGGTTTACCGCCCA
>QQSG01000037.1:0-12052 GCA_003602665.1 Candidatus Poseidoniales archaeon | reverse complement strand
AGCATGGACATAGACCCCATAGATCCCTTTACCAAATTGGCCTGATTGAGTTGTCTGCCCATTCGAGCAAAATCTGCAACAAGATGAGGTGCGACAACAATATTGTCGAAAACAATTGGAGGCATTGGGGTTTCCTCCAACTCTTCGATAACTTCGGCTGCTCCAATTAAGCCGCCTCGAAGTCGTTCAATTTCAGCAGTTAATCTCGCGATTTCTTCTTGGTTGCCTGGCTCTTCTGTTGGTTGTTCCATTGGTTGTGGTTCATCGGCCTGAATAGCGACAGGCTCAGTGACTTCTTCTGGAATGGCTGTGGGTTCTTCAACAACAGGAGGTTCTTCTGCTTCAACTTCTGGAGTGGTTTCCACAACTTGTTCTGGCACTTCATCCAGTTGTTCTTCGATAGGTTCAGCTGCTGGTTCTTCCTCTACTACTTCCTCAGTGGGCGCTGGTGTTTCTTCTGGAGCCGATGGAGGGCCTGTCGGGCCTGGGGCTTCTGTAGGTGGGCCCGAGGGTGGGCCTCCTGGTGGACCCGTTGGAGGGCCTGTCGGGCCTGGAGCTTCTGTAGGTGGACCTGAGGGTGGGCCTCCTGGTGGACCCGTTGGAGGGCCTGTTGGACCTGGCGCATCGGTAGGTGGGCCGCTTGGCGGACCGGAGGGCGGTCCTGTTGGACCAGATTCCGTTACTGCAGTAGGAGTGTTCAGTGGAGCGCCCGTTTCGGGAGATTGTACTTCCACAGGATCTGAAGATGGGGTTTCGGGTTCTGGAGGGCCTTCAATTCCGTCCATCGCTCCAAATGCTCCATCGAGCATTGAGCCAAGTGTGGCCTCTTCGGCTTGTTCTCGTGCTTGTTCTGCAGATGTTTTCTTGCCGGTCATGGTCGTCCCTGACTACGCCATACCTCGCGGCTTAAATAGCGGTTCCGTTACGGCAGACTGATACCGCCCGCTTGGTGTAGAGGTTATCATGCAGGATTGTCATTCCTGCGACCCGGGTTCAATTCCCGGAGTGGGCGCCTACTCCTCACGATAATGAGTTGTTACTGTGCCACAAACACGGCACCAGACTTTAATTCCATCTTTACGAGGAGTGATTCCAGCGATGTCAATACTTGCACCACATTGGCATTGGACGACGTTGCGCATAACCACCCCAACCATTGCCTGTTCATCAATTCAACGATTGAATTCATTGAACAATACGCATTCATAACGCACCATTGATTTCGTCGCTGAAAATCCTTTCACGGTGTCCAAACTCGATGACTCGATCTTCCGTCCACCTTCGACGAGTATTGTTTGTAGCGAATTCATGAACTCCTCCGTTTGACTGTTTTCAATAATTGACCACCCGCACAACATTGCTCGATTCTTCGATAGGAGAGGAAGGAGTTCAGGTAGGTGATGAACGCCTTCATGAGGCAAGTTGACTAGAAGAACATCTGCCATGTTCTTTGTTTCTGGCTTTAGAGTTTTCATCTGTCTTGCATCTATTGTTTCAACAACGTAGACTCCTTTCTTGCTCCGCTTTTTCTCAAAAATTTCCATATTCATTTCCAATAACTCGCGGGTATCTGGGTTCATGTCGTTAACGTATACATAATCAGTTAATTCTGAATCTGTGTACAAGTAGGCCATAGAAGGGCCCACTCCCGCATAGGGATCAAACACAACCAACGGTCGATCAAACCCTTCTCTAAACTTCAAGATTGCTTGATGGGTCATTTTGCGCTGGTGGCTCAGGCGTCCCGAAAAATATGTTCTAGCAGGATCGACATGGATGATATGCCCATGTTCTTTGACACGCGTTTGCGTCGTTGTCGAACCGTCTCTTGATTCAAGAACTCGTAAATTACGAATCCTGAATTCACCATCAACGCCCTCATCATGACAAATGATACGCACATTCGGATATTGTTTGAGCATCGCTTGAGCGATTTCGTTTTCGAAACTTTCAATCCCCTCTGGAATCTTGATCAAAAGAACATCCCCCTGAATTTCATATGATTGTGGTAATTGAATGGTTTTCTTTCCAAGAAGTTCGGCAGGTAGATGTTCTGTCCAGTGTTGAGCTTTTCTCAGCGTCCCCACCTCTTCAGTTATTTCGAACCCGTTCCAAACAGCATCGTCAATCAAGGGTGCAGAGTCATTGAGAGGAATGCCGCGTTGATCTCCAAGAGGGAGAACGCCTGAGCCAATCTCATACCAGTTATTTTCCTTGCATCGTTCGACCCAAAATGCCGTTTTGGCACTCGGCACCCTCAAATGACGCATGTTCTTCGCTAACCTGTCGCAAGTATGAGGTTTGAGGATGACTGATGACAAAAAAACCGGTTTAGCGTTGATAGGAATCGGTCCCGGTAAGGTCTCATCGATGACTCTCGAAGCGGTTGATTTGGCTCGTAAGGCGGATGTACGTCTCTATGAGGCTTACACCGCATTGTGGTCAGAAAGCGCTTTGCACGAATTGGAACAAGAAATTGGTTCAATTGAGCGCATCATGCGCCCAACAATTGAACAACCAGAAGACCTGCTTGAAATGGCCAAGAATCAACTTGTGGCAGTGCTTGTTGTTGGAGACCCGATGCAAGCAACCACGCATATTGACCTCCAGCTTCGTGCCGAAAGCGCTGGAATAGCCGTTCATATCGTTCATGGAATTTCAATTACAACACTTGTTCCTGGGGCAACTGGTGTTTCGAATTACAAATTTGGTCGTTCGACGACCTTAACCTATCCATACGGGGAGTGGATTGCGACATCTCCGCTTGAAGTGATGTTGCAGAATTACTCACAAAAGTTACACACGCTCGTTCTTTTCGATCTTGATCCCAGCGGAGCGGGAACTGGTGATCAACAACCAATGCAGGCTTCTGATGCTGCAGAAAGCGTTGCTAAAATGGTCTCAAAATATAAGAAAATGGAACTCGGCGAGGAACAAGAGGAAATTCTTGAGAAAATCGACGGATTTGAAGTCGTTCTTTGCAGTGATTTAGGAACTGATGACCAGCGCCTCCAAACCACAACAATAGGGAATCTTGGTACGAAAAGTAGCGGGAGATTGAATTGTATGGTCTTGTTAGCCAATCTGTCCGAGATTGAGCGAGAAGCAGTAAATCGATGGAAGTGAGTGTTATGAGTAGCCAAGTTGGAATCCTTATCTCGTTTTTAGTCTTCTTAGGCTTCTTTGCAGCAGTTGGCTTAGCCAGTATGCGCGTAAAGAAGGATACGACCGATGACTATCTCGTTGCTGGTCGTGGCATGAATCCTGCTCTTGCTGCACTTTCCGCAGTAAGCACATGGAACTCAGGCTATATGTTCATTGGATTTATTGGGTTTACCTATACGATGGGTTATTCAGTCATCTGGATCGGTTTGTTTTCAACTGTAGGACAACTTGTTGCATGGGCCTGGTTATACAAATTTATTCAAAAGGAAGGGAGCGAACGTGGTGTTCGTTCACTATCCTCACTTGTTGCAGAAAAGGCTGGAGCACCTGAAGCGAAACTTGCTGCAGTTCTATCGGTCTTCTTCCTCTGCATTTATGCCGCTGCTCAGTTAACAGCTGGCGGTAAAGCATTGTTTGTCATGATGGGTTGGGACGAATTGGTGGGCATTCTCATTGGGTTTGTTCTCGTCGTTGCATACTGTTACGCCGGGGGAATTCGAGCCTCCATTTGGACGGATGCCGCTCAATCTTGCGTCATGATCGTTGGATCTACTATCCTATGTTTCATCGCTATCGGAAAGGTTGGTGGATTCTCGGGACTTAATGACGGATTAGCCGCTCAAAGTTCGAACCTCACGAATCTTCTACCCCCTGATTTGTCGTTTGGAATAAGCCTCTACGTTTTCGCTTTCTTCCTCGGGGGATTGGGCGTTGCAGGACAACCTCAAGTGGTATCTCGGGTTATGACCCTCGATTCTGATGAAGATCGCAAGAAGGCGATGATATGGTTCTTCGTTTGGCAAACACCATTCATACTCATCATGCTAATTATTGGACTTGCGAGCCGAGTGTTGTTCAGTGCAGCGAATTATGATGCTGAATTGAGTCTACCCATCATGGCAATGGAAACAATGCCTGCGATTGGTGTTGGAATGATTCTCGCATCGATTTTCGCTGCTACAATGTCCACCGCTGACAGTCAAGTATTGGCCTGTACTGCAGCGATTACTGATGACATTAAACCAGAATGGAATCAAAATCACAAGAGAACAAAACAAGTGACACTTGTCGTTGCGGCTTTTGCAACTGCTATCTCAATCGCTGGATTGTATGTTCCAGGAGGCGATTCCGTTTTCACCCTAGTTGTCCTCGCAGTCTACGGTTTAGGGGGCGTCTTTATACCACTTCTTATTTTACGATGGAGTGGCTACAAACCTGATTCAACACATTCGATTGTGATGATGACTTCGGCTTTTGCAGGCGTTATTATTTGGGGTTTACTCGGGTTTGGAGAAGACGTCTTCCCATCCGTTCCCGGAATGGGAGCAGCCTTCCTGGTGCACTTCCTCATGTGTGCATTTAGAGATGCATCGGATTCGAATTCATTGGGTCGATTCAAAATCCCTGAGGCCCGAAAGAACCAGATCGCTACTTACGGTATTGCGCTTCTCGTTGTCGCTGTAGCTGCTGAAGCCAGTTATGCAGTATATGCTCCTGATGCTTTGGAAGATGATGGTCAGAGTGATGAAATTGGAATGTACATAATACAAGGAAATTATACCTATCAAGAAATTGCCTCTGGAAGTGAGGAGATTGCGAGCGGAAGCACGATTCAAATCGATGTCAATTACGCAGAAATGAGCGATCCTGCCGTAGGATATCTGTTTACAGCATCTCATTCAGATAACGAGCAGCCTTGTGATCCCACTGCCTCAACCATTGATGATGAGGTTTCAATAGAGGGAGGAATCAAAGAACAACTCATCTCTCGCTCTGGTACTGAAGAAACAATTGAAGAAGGTTTGATGTGGATAAATACATCCATTATTGGCATGGGCCCTATTGCTATCTCTGAAGCTCAAATTATTCAGGAATTGGCGCCGGGGGATATTGGATACGGTGATTATTCGTTTGATGTAGGAGTTACTGCAAACAGCGATGGAGGTCTCTTCTGCCCAAATAATGATGATAGTGAAATTGTTGATTGGAAAATAGAACTCGTCTTCTTGGAATCGTTCACAATTTCTTCTGTTACAAGTTGATTCTTTGCCCTTCTGAACTAACCTTCCAGCCAAGCTGAGTAATTTTTTGATACTCAGCGCTGTTCTCCTGAAGTGCAGGATTTGTATGGTTGAGATGGGTGAAGTAAATCTCTGGATCTTCAATTTTCTTCTCGCCTAATCGCATCAAAGAGTCCTGTATCGTTGGATGTGGAACGACGGACATATCTCTTCCTTGAAGTTCATCCCCTGACCAAAATGTTCCATCGAGAAGAGCATGAGTAATTGCGAGATTATTCAACCATTCACGAATTGAAGATGCGTTATGTGATGAAAGTGTTTGATCCCACGAGTCGTGGTCTGGTAAAAACAGAACAGAATGATCTTTACCTCGAATAACGAATGCATGCATATCCGAAAGTTCTGCTCTGTGAGGGATTGCAATCGATTCTATGACGACATCATCAATTTCAACTTGCCCAATTTCTGTCAAGTTAAACACACCTTGCTCAAGCAGTATTGCCCATGCTGGTGTTGATTTGATAAGACTCTGCATCGATGAACTGCTATGCAAAGGAATGCCTCGAGCGCTCATTGTCTCTCTTCCAAAGAGGCCAAGACCATCAACGTGTCCGAGATGTGCATGAGTCAAGAAGAGGTGATCGATGCTCGGTTCTCCGAAGGTAAGGAGCTGTCTACCCAGATCTCTTGTTGCTTCGATGAGAATGGTTGTTCCGTTTTCTGTTTTGATACCGAGTGAAACTGGGCTACGATAATCTGATTGTGAGAGGTCCTTGCAGCATGGTCGCTGGCAACCTGGTTGAGGCCTTCCTCCATCCTGAGCAATTCCAAGGACTGTGATGGTTGCCATGCTAACAAAAAGCCGTTATGCTCCTACATGATAGAGATATATGCGAAGGGAAGACCTCAAGCGAGACCCCTTGTTGGGTTGAACTGGGGAGAAAATGGCCAAACCAGCACAAGTTACCTTCCCTGGTCAAAAACAACGGATGCGTATGCGTGGCACAAAGCATGCAAATGATGCGACTGCTAAGCGTCTAGGCCGACAGTTACGCCTTCTCCTCGAGGACCCTGATGGTTGTCTACCAACCATGACTTGGAAAGGTCGATTGAGTTGGGGGCGAAAAGATCCTGTCTCAAAAACACTCAAGGATCTTAAGAAAATCATTGCAAACAAGAACAACACTTCTTGGCTCTCGAAGCGAATGCTTGCAAAGCGTGGCGACCCTGTTGGCAAGGCTCTTGCAGGTTCTCTCCATGCAGCTCATGATTCAGCCATCACAATCGTTGGAAATTTCAAATCACCCAACTTTGGGGTTGGTTCGTTTATTCGCAGAGGGGATGGGAAGCAAGGCTACCTTGCTGGATTACAAAACCATCACAATCTGACATTGCGCCTACTTCCTTGGGAAGACCATGCTCGAAAGGGAATGTACTTCTTCTCTTGGGAAGGAGGATTCGTTTGCACGGGACCTGACCCAACGCCCCCTTCTGGTTGGCTTGAAGATGTCCTAGAACGTTCTCGGTTCGACTTTAAACACGAACAAGTCGAAGGAACCGATGTTTTTGTAGCAGGAAATATCAATCCGAGTGATGTACTGAACAGTGTTCCGTCCAATGAGGGTTGGGTTCGCCTTACATTCAGACATGGACCAGTAGTTGGAATCGATCTTCAATCCTTGCGCGCAACAGGAGAGAAAGAAAGTGCTTTCGTCCATCATCTTGCCTTGTCAATGCTTCCACCGTTGTTGATGTCTGTTGTCGATATCGATGCGATGTGGATACCATCTGGATGGGATCCTGAACAACCTCTTCCGAAAAGTGCATTTGAGGGAATGGGTAAACTTGTAACTGGATGGCACGGCCTTACTGTGCCTGAAGGAAGTTTGAGTATGGCTTGTCAACGCGCTGTCCTTGATTCATTAGAATCTGGATTGCTTCTTGGTTCATCTTGGTGTGAAGGATCATCTATCGAAGAGATTCTTTCTGCCTTGTCAGACATGACTGGTACCGAAGATGAAAAAACATTGGCAGCCGGTGTGTTTCTTCACGCTATGCAAGAGTCAACTGAAGGTATTCGAATTGATCCTAGAGGTGGACTTCGTGAACGTGAAGGGAGTATCATCGAGGTGATGGAAGGTGCGAGCCTTAGCGACGCCGTGAATGCTTTATGGGAAGAAAATGGGTTGGCTGGTCTAAACCATATCGGTATTGATGGCGATGAAGCCGATATCATCTGGAAGCAACAACTGAAAAAACCGAAGCCGCTGAAGACATTCCTCAAGAGTCTTGGAACGGCGCGAGAGAAGGCTCAGAAGAAGGCAAAATTCCCTTTTTCCAATGAGGAGATATCTGGCCCAACCGGCTCAATTCACGATTTGATTCTAACGGGTCTCTTGGAAGGACCTGGTATTGCAGAACGTATCGCAACATCACGACATGATGGAATCGATGAGTCAGCCGCAGGTTGGGCATGGCTGTGTGCTGCAGGCCGCTCAACAGGACAAGATTGGCACTTTGAATCACTTGCACGAGACCGTGGTGGAGCTTGGATGGAAGCAACGAAGGTTTTGCTCAAGGCTGGAAAAAACCTGCTCGAATCTGAAGATACAGACCGAACAGAATTCATCAATGCTCTGAACAATTTGCATACCGCAACTGGGCAGCAAGAACCTTTGCCATCACTCTGAAAGTGCTTGGTTCAAGTCGTTCCAAAGATCTTCAACATCTTCGATTCCGACGCTGATTCGTACGTATCCTGGTTCGATTCCAGCCGCAATTCGAACGTCAATAGGGACTGCCATGTGACTTGATGTTGCTGGGACTTCAATGAGTGACTCAACACCTCCAAGAGAAGTTGCCTCATAGAAGAGTTTCAGTTTTGCCATGAAATCCATAGCGCCTTGATCGCCTCCGGCGACAACGATTCCTAGCATTCCACAACCCTTCGGTACAACTCTTTGAGCGACTTCATACTCGGTGTGGGACGGAAGTGAAACGTGTTGTACGCGAACGACGTTTGGATGAGCATCAAGTCGTTGTGCAAGTGTAGCAGCGTTCGAGGTTAGCAATGGCATACGGGCGTGGAGTGTACGCATTCCGCGTTCGAGAAGGTAACAGTTGTGCGGATCTGGAGACCCACCAAAGTGAACTCTTCCCATGAATATTTTTGAGATAAGTTCCTTCGTACCAACAACCGCTCCACCGATTAAATCTGAGTGTCCACCGAGGTATTTCGTTGTTGAATGAATGACAAGATCAACGCCCATTGAAAGTGGCTTACAAGCCCAAGGCGAGGCGAATGTATTGTCTATAATTACAATCAAATTATGTCGCTTTCCAATTTCAACCATTGCTGGGATATCGCAGACTTTTAGATTTGGATTTGTAATTGTCTCGATATAGAGTATCTTCGTGTTTGGCTGAATTGCCGCCTCGTATGATGAAGGATCAGTCATGTCAGCCATGGTTGTTTCAATACCAAAACGAGGAAGTTCTTCGGTGATTAATCCATAGGTGCCACCGTAAACATCAGCAGATGCAACCATGTGATCGCCTTGACTCAATAGCATCATCAATGTAGAGGATATTGCAGCCATACCACTTGCAAAGGTTTCGGCATCTTCTCCGCCTTCCATTGCGCAGATTTTCTGAGCAACTGCGTCAGAATTTACTGATGAAAGACGGGAATAAAGAAGCGTGTGCTGAGCACCAGCAGCCCATCCAGCATAGCGTTCTTCGGTCAATTTGTATGTAGAAGATAGGAAGATTGGGGTGTTGACTGATTCGCCGATGTGATTCGTTCCTGCGTGCACGTATTTTGTCCCGTCTTGGTGATGTTGGTTGTCGCCCATGTTTCAGCCCAAATTGACGGAGTTGCCTCTAGCCCTTCAACGATGTGGAAGATTTTGATGGTTTATTCTTCCTCGACATAAGTTGATTGCCGCAATTCCACAAGGACGTTGCCCAATAACAGAGCCGAGCCCCCGATAGCAATCCACCCGGACCAATCTGAAAGTCCGAGACCAAGTGCAAACATCGTTGCCCAAACAGGCTCAAGACCATAGATGATTGCAGCTTGTACTGGATGGAGAAATCGTTGCAACAAATTAAGCAACAAAAGAGCGAACAATGAACCGAGTAGACCTAAGCAGAGCAGAGGAATAAGAACGTCTTGTTGGAGTGTTAATTCCCAGAGTGCGAGGGTGTCCTTTCCGCCCATGAGGAGGGAGATGGCGAAGCTTCCAATACTCACGATAATGAAGGAGGTGATTGTAACGCCCAGTGGATCCATTCGTTGTGTAATCGATTGGGTGAAGATGATGTGGAGAGCGAAGAAGAACGCACAAATAACTGTCAAAATTTCTCCCTTACCCCAAGAAAGATGTGGTGGTCCTTCGATGAAGCCCGCTCCAAACGTTGCTAATAGAACGCCTACAATCATCATTCGAGTTACGGGTTGGCCAGTCATTTTGGTTGATATCATAGCCGTGAACACAACGTAAAGCGAGGTTAGGAACGCTGATGTTGAAGGTGAAATTGTATCGATTCCAACCATTTGAGTTGTGAATCCTACGAGAAGAATCAGGCCAAGAATCGTTCCGCCGCCCCATAATTCTCTGTCTTTGAGTGCTGCTCTTGCCTTAGAGGATCCGATGAAGAGAGCAATTGCAGCGATTAGGAAACGGCCTCCAACAAGAACGGATACAACTGCTGTTTGACCATATGAATCAATTTCAGTTTGGACGGCATTCATGGCTTGTTTCATCCAAATGAACGTTGCTCCCCAAACAATGGTTACAACCAACAAGCCCCATACCGCTTTACGTCGCGTCACGGCCTGCATGAAGCACGTTGTTCACCCAAAGCGCATAGTGATGATGGTGCGGTAAGAAGCCTCAAAGAGCATCGTGCAGTCCACGGACCATGCCGTCATGGACTAAGCCAATTGATACAGGGAAAGTCCCTGAATCTGGCGCCTCATTTGATGCAATTGTTGTTGGCGGTGGCCCTGGTGGATCTTCTGCTGCTGGGTATCTTGCTATGGCAGGAAAACGTGTACTCCTCATTGAGAAAGGGGTCTGGCCTCGAGACAAAGTCTGTGGCGATGCTGTTGGAGGGAAATCTCTGTCCCATGTTAAGGCGCTCGGTGTCAAGGAAACCCTCGAGCAGACACCGCATTTCCGAGTTAATGGAATCCTTTTCTCGAGTCCGAATGGAAAAGAGGTACGAGTCCCTCTACCGGAAGAAGACGTCGCTCGATTAGAAGCTGGTTATTCACTCCCAAGAGAACAATTTGATCACCTTCTATTCGAAAGAGTTCAGAATCTTGTTCGAGAAAATGGAGGTTCTGTCCTACAAGGCGCGGATGTTACGGATGTTCTCTACAATAATGGAAATGACCCCGGAGATGGATCGAAAGATGAACGGTTTGCTTCAGGGGTACGTCTTCGAATCGGGGGACGAAAAGGTGAGTTTTCCGAATTCCACGCCCCAGCCGTAGTCGGTGCTGCAGGCTACCGTTGCCCAGTTGCGACATCATTGGTTGTCGATACCTACAACGAAGTGATGGTTGACAGAAAGCATTACTGCGGTGGCTATCGTGAATACTGGGATGGTGTCAAAGGATGCGAGGAAAACATCGGCGACATCGAAATTCACTTTGTAGACGATATCATTCCAGGATATTTCTGGATTTTCCCTCTTGGTGATGGGAGAGTGAATGTTGGATGTGGCATGGTTATGCATCTGATGGATAAGCAATCGAAAAAACTCAAGGCATTACAACGAGACATTATTTTGAACCATCCTCAATTCAAAGAACGATTTGCCGATGCAACGATGGTTGAAGGAACAGCCAAGGGCTGGCAACTTCCATTTGGCTCTCCTCGGAAAAAACAGAAACTTCAACCAAGAAGAATGGCAATGAACGGAGCATGGTTGGTTGGAGATGCTGCAAGCCTTATCGATCCGTTTTCTGGAGAAGGGGTTGGAAATGCACTGGTTACGGGTGAAATTGCTGCACGCCACATCCTCGAGGGGAAATCTCCAATGGAATATCAAGCAGAAGTCTGGGATGCCCTCGGTAAAGAATTGACCAACAGTTATCGTATGCAGTCTCTGTCTCGTCGTTCTTGGTTACTCAATTGGTTTGTTGGGAAAGCTGGCAAGAAACCAGCACTTCAGGAAATGATGACGGAAATGATTGCGAGTAAAGAAGCACAGGAAAATCTGCATTCCCCATGGTTCATGTTCAAGACCTTGATGTTCTAAGAGCAAAACATGGGAGCCTCTCTTGACGGGATTAAAGCCGTCTTTCTGGACCTTGATGGAACAATATATCTTGGTGGAAACCTCATTCCTGGGGCTCTTGAATTTCTAAATCGGTGCGACCAACAAGGCGTCCAACGATTCTTTCTCTCAAACAATTCGTCCAGAAGTGTTGCTCAATACGTCAAGAAATTAGCGGGCATGGGCATTCCTGCAACTGCTGACGATGTCCTCTTATCCACACACGATTGTCTCGCCTGGTTGAAGAAGAATAACGTAACGAAGACCTATTGCGTCGGAACAGAAGGAATGTGTAAGATGCTTGAGTCAGAGGGAATCTCAACACGATCATTAAAGCCGCAATACGTCGTTTTAGGATACGATACTGAAACCACATATGAGAAGTTAGAAACTGCAAGCCTGCATCTTCATGCTGGAGTTCCTTTGATGGCTTCACACCCAGACATGGTTTGCCCTTCACCCGATGGAGGATTACCCGATGTTGGCGCATTCCTTGCTCTTTTCAAAGTAACAACTGGAGTTGATCCAGTGCATATTTCTGGAAAGCCAAATGCTGGAATGATTTTGCATCGAAT
>QQSG01000036.1:4892-18206 GCA_003602665.1 Candidatus Poseidoniales archaeon | reverse complement strand
ATGCTGCAATGCTCGTTGTTTCCTTGCTGCTCTGCGTTGAACTTCCTCAGAAGAAAGTCCAGATGAACGGGCTATGAATTTCAATAATCGCTTGGTTGTTCGAGCCCGTGGATCATCGTCAGAAGTCTGTAAGTTTGGTATTGATTTCTTTTGTTCAACCTTTGGAGCCTTAGCGGGGGTTTGTTCAACTGCTGGAGAATCAGCAGATTCCTCTGTGTAAGCGATTGGCGTGTAGAGGCGTTCTGGCCGTGGATGCCAACCAAGCGGTGTAACAGCATCTTGGAATTCATCCACTGGAGAAAGATGTTCTTCGTCTCCTGTCAACCAACCAGTTCGAATCAAGGCTTGTACTGCCTCTGTTGCTTGGTCCGGTGTAAGCCAGCCCATGTCAAAGGAAAGCATTCGTTCTAAATCAAGGGCATCGAGCGTTTCTTGTCCACGAAAACAAAGGGCGAGTACCCGTTTGATATCTTCGTTTTCAGCGCTCATTTATTTCACCTTTACTTGACTTTCTCAAATTGACCGTCTTCCACCAGTTTCCAACGACCGCATCCAGGTCCATCATAGAATGTGCCATCTGCGGTATAATCGTACTCGCCTCCACTTGGTAAATCATTCCAAGTAGCGACTCTTTCGGGAGTTTTCACATCACTTTGAGTGAGGCTATCGAGTGCAGCAAAAGAGGCAGCAGCTTGCTCTGCTGGAGATTGTGTTGAGATCTCGGGTACCTTCTTTTTAGGCGGTGGTGGGCCTTTCTTTGTTGAGGATGTACTTGCAGAAGAAACGTTTGTTGGACCCTTTTTCTTTTCTGGTGGTGCCTCAGGGACTTCTGCCTCCTGGAATTCTTCTTGGGTCGGAATCTTTCTTCTTTGATATAAGAGCAACACAATTCCGAGAATAATCACAAATACACCGGAAGCAGAACCGATAATGACAAGAGCAGACATTCCCTCCTCCGATGATGAATAGCCCTTATTCCAAATGTTATTCTCTTCATTTAACTCAGCAATCGAATTATTCGAATCGATAATAACTTCAAGATTCCAATTTGATGTTGGGGTTGTGAATTTTGCACGCATGTTTGTCGATTCAGAGGTATCGAGGCCATCAAATTGTTTCAAAGCCACAAGTTCACTTCCCTGATCGTTGATTACGAAGACACTCACGTTGAACGAGTCAGTAATTCGCTCCCCTGAATTAAACAATTGAATTGTAGCAGTGACGTCCTCCCCCTCGATGAAATCTGCATCAAAGGATACTTTCGTAACTTGCAAATCAGGACCTTCTGAAGTCAGCGGGAGTGAAATCCAAGGGGTTTCTTCAGAATTGGAACTTTGGGCAATCAACTGCCAACCAGCATCATCAGAACCTATTGCCCAGCAATTTAATGTGGCTTGCGATCCGAGATTTGCGGGTTGCCCAGATTCTGAGAAATTGAATCTAAATGAAAAGAGGGTTCTTCCATCGAAGACACTGATTGGTTCTCGTATCATGACAATTGGTTCCCAGTTCACGGTAGTTGACCGTATCTGACAAGTTACAGATAAATTTCCTGACCAAAGTTGTGGCTCCTCAATGTTTGCACCAATTTCGACATTGTTGAGATGGTATCTTGAAACTGGATTGAGGGTGGTATCGAGCAGGAGTGGTGCATCACCATCAATCGTGATATCTGGGAAATTGAAAGTTAGGAATTTATCGACTTCAATAGGATCCCACAATTCAAGTTGAGCATCGTAGATAGTTCCACTTGATTCAGGAACTTGGAAGGTTGTTGTAAAGGCTCCATTTGAAACCTGGATTGATTTCCCTCCTGTCCATGATGAAACCTGAAACATACCATCCCATCGTAAAGCAATGGAACCTGTGTATGGTTCATTGGTATTAGAATGATAAACGGTTCCTTGAATTTCAATGAAATCATTTGCTACGAGGATGGAATCTGAGGTAATACTTTCCGCAGTTGAAGCCCCAGTAATATCTTTTATAGAATTGATTGTAATGTCAATATTGCGATCAAAAGTCCAAGCAGAGTTCTCATTATGGAACATGAATCCATCTGTATCATACGTTCGAATTTCAAGAAGTCCAACATTTATCCCGTTGGAAGTTAGATCCCACATGACCTCAAAGTCGAATTGGATATGGAGTTCATCTCCTATTATTGTCCCAATACATGCGTCTGTAACCGTGAGTCTTGCATCAATAGCTGAACAGCCTTCGTTTATTCTAAAGAGGATTCCAAGGTCATCGTCACCTCCAAGAGAAAGGCGAACTGTATTCAAATCACTTAATCCGTTCCCATCTTGAACCACAACGTTCCATCCGGCATATTTTGTCGGTTGCAGAAGTTGTGGAATGCCGCTTTCTGTTGGATATCGTTCCTCTACGGACACGATATCCGCCTTGGTAGGTAAACGACTTGTCCAATACAAATGGCCTTGTCCAGTACCGTCTGTTTCGATCGAACGGCCATCCTTGTCGGTTCCCTCGAGGTAAATTTGAATTGCATCTCCTTCTTGGTTTCCTGATTCGTTAAGATTGAACGTAATTTGCCACGATGCACCTGTATTAACGACATTGTTTGGAACACTGATTCGTTCACTTACTTCTGAAAGACCATTCAAGTTCGAATCATGAACACCTTTCATCCATGCCCATGTTTCTATTGCCTCTTCGTTGAACCCAGCTATGTCGTATACGTTTATTTCGATACTACGGTTTTGTTCAATATTGAGGTAAGATTCAGGAATCGGTGATGTTGTCACAAGAATCGGGGCAAAGGAATCCAATGTGAATGAGGATACTTGAGCATCGGTCTGCAGAGTTATAGCATCAATTGTTTGGGCCTCGATTGTTATGTAAGTAATTCCTGATATGTTGGATGGAAGGGTATTTATGAACTCTGTTGGTTGATTGCTGTTAAGATTTACATAGGATGTTGAGGTATTGTACCAAGCGATTGGTTGGTTCACATCACCGGGTGTTTCTCCAGCGATGTCAATGTTTACTCGAACCTTGATGTTGTTCGACAGTGGTCGAAGTCCACTGGTTGTATATCCATGATCTACGGATACAGTGAGGGTCGACCCTCCAATAATGACTTCATCAGCCTCGATTGATTGATCTCCTTGAGTTGAAAAATTCGATGTTATTTCATTCATGTATACCGAAACAGTACGGTCAATGTCGACAGGTACTGGATGAGTGTATGTTGAGGCTGCCACGCCTTCTGTTGATGTACGAATGAGGACTTTGTCAGAATCCATATCATTGAAGGACAGAGCCCAGTTAACTGTTTGAACACCATTGGTCGGTGTCATCATCGTTATTGCATTAGTTTTCAACAAACCGTCTGTGTCACTTACATCTGTAATTGATCCATCAGAGGATAATCGAATTGTTGTCCATTCAGCATTTGGATAAAAGAAACCTTCCTCAGTTGCTTTAATCATTGCAAATTCAAACACTGCAGGTGATGTGAGTTGGTCTTCCATGGCTGAGTGATACGTCGAAAATGTGAGTTGTGGTGCATTTGGTTGAATCGCAACTGGATTATCTAGAGCAAATGCCGCTTCTTCCGCCCCCCATTTTACTGAATCTAAATCTGGTATAATCCAATCCTGAACTTCTTCGGTGAACATCTGTATTCTGTATTCCATGAGGCCGTTATCACTTGCAGCGATTGCTGAAAGCGAATGGTTTCCAATACCGAGAAGGGCGAGGTTTGCAGGATTGCTCGTGTCGACTGGTTTCCATGTTGCACCAGCCAGGCCTGATTCTGAGTTCGAAATTCTATACTGAAGTCCTAATGTTGTACCAGGAGACTCAGTTCCTGCTAAGCTCATCCACATGAGTGAACCCGAACCATGTTCAGTGCTCGAGAGGACGTTTACTGGAGATGAGATCCAACCAGTATGATTGTTTATTCTGGGAGCGATTTCAGTTTCATCCAAATAGAAAATCCCCCACGAAGAGAAATAAGGTGAACCTGAGATGTCGCCGCCAGCAAAGACAGTTAATCCATCCACATCAATTGCGGCTAAGTCGAACACGTCAATCGAAAGGTCATCATGACGACGCCATTCGTTGGATTCAGGTACATATCCCCAGGTTTCCTTTGATTTAGCATTCTTATCATGACCGCCGATGAGTACGATCTCATCGTTATGGACAGATGATGCCATTCCAAACATGTGGAAGGACATATTCGGAAGATTTGACCATGTATCAGTTGCTGGATCATAGACTTCGGATGTGTTGTGGACAGGTTGTTCTGCCCATGAATAGGGTCCTTCCAAACCACCAATAGCGTAGAGTTTCCCGTGGTATTCTATTAACGGAAAAGCAAATCGCTTGTAAGACATATTCGCCAGTTCAGTCCATAATCCTGTAAGCGTATCGTATTCCAATAATCGGTCTGTCGCATCATTGGCTGAGGCGTTTTGTACACCGCCTGCAATGTAGATTTTGGACCCAATTGCGGCCATTCCAAAATTGCCCACTTCTTTCGTTGCAGGCATTGCTGGTGGTGTTGTGCTCCATGAATCCGTTAGGATATCATACACTTGCATCTGTCCAGTTGATTTCTGGGCAGGATTTGAACCAGGATACCAATCTCCGATAGAGTACACCTTGTCGTTAACTTGTACACATTCGTGGTATTGTTGGCTGTTTGGCATACTGGATGAAGAGAGACTCCATGTCTCTGTTGAAATATTGAATATCTCAATCAAATTCGTAGCAGCCTCATCGTTTTGTTGCTGAGGGTCAGGATCTGTTCTCCCTCCCATAAGGTAAACAAGATCATTCGTTGTATCGTGTGCCATGCAACCATGTGCTCTCGTAATCAAAAGGCCTCCTCCAGTCGTTGGTGACCATGTTATCTCAGGGCGTACAAGTTCTAGTTCAGAGATACTTGCGTTACGTGCTACTTTATTGAGAAGAAATCCAGGGTCGCTAAACGTGGTTTCTTCGCCACCAGCAGGCTGTACTTCGGAGTTCAGTGTTCCGAACAATGATGGGTTAGGTTGGATTGTTCCCAGCAGGATAAATCCCGTTATGACGAAATGAAGTACAATCTTACCTTTCCTCATAGTACCTCTGTGTTTCATCACATTCTTGAGCATTACCAGTCTTTGGACAGACCCGTGTATTGTGAAAGTTCATATCTCCTGAGCGAGTGCAACTCTCGATTGGTGTATGGCAAAAGACTACGTTGCACGCGACCCTCGTACGGGGCTTCCTATTGCTACAGGGCGTCAGCAACGTAAGAAAGGCACCAAAAAACAGGTCACTGGTCCTTGGCAGGAATGTTCGAGAAAAGATATTCTTGCACTTGCAAATGGAGAAATTTCACAACTTCAGGTCGATTGGGGCGGCCGTCGATACATGCTGCCTCGAGAAGATGGCATCAGAGGTCTGGGTAGATTGAAGGGTGTTTGGGCTGATAGGGCCCACGCTTGCCTACTCAAGGCACTGGAGTCAGATGAACCGAACATACAAATCGCAGCACTCGAGGTTCTGCCAATCGTTGGCGAACAACGTTCTGATGAATTGTTTGATTGGCTTTCCGTTCTGCTTGATGATGATGATGCAAATGTACGAAGAGCTGCGAGTCAATGTCTTGAAGATTCAGCACCAACGTTCCCCTCTGGTATTGATAGTTCACTCGCACAAGAACTTCGCTCACCGCTACAGGTTCGAAGCGAGCCTGCCTGGAGAGGTTTGAAGGGTCTTACTGAAACATGGCCTGAAGTTGCATGCGATCACATCGATGAATTGCTTTTGGTCGATGATGTTGTGCTTCGAAGAAGAGCCTCGAAATTGTTACGGAACATTGTTCAGAGAGCTGGAGCCATGGGCTGGGACTTGATTTCATGGGCCCTCAACGATGCTGATCCTGATGTTCGCAGGAATGCCTCTGGAACTCTAGCATCATTGTCAAAAAAGGAACCTCGTATTGCCATAATGCTCACCGAACGTGCAATCCTCGATGCTGATGCGAAAGTACGTAACAATGCGTTGAGAGCTATACGTTCCATGGATACTGATGATTCACGTGCACGTACTTTGATTATGAATGGAACTCGTCATGCTAATGTCGATGTTCGTCGATCATGTATTGAGATGCTCCCCATGCTTCTCGTGGAGGACAAGTTGCGACTTATCGCTACAGAGTTACTTCAAACGGAAACCGATGATGGCCTCAAGAAGATGCTCAATGAATACACATTTGATGCTTCAATCGAAGGCACCGAGGCTCAGAAGAATACCTTCCTTGCTCCTGCATTACCAGTCCCTGCCTTGGAACGGGAAGTTGCCCAAGCTCAAGGACAAGCTGTTGGCTTAGAATCTGCGCCCTTAGATCTCCCCCCTCAACTCGAATCAAAGGATGATTTGTCTCAAGACCCATAACGACATGGTTATGAGGGGGTGTTGAGTCGGTTGGCCATCGAGGTCATCACATGATGGACGACAAAGAATTACAATTCGACAGACTTTGGGAAGGAATCACGCCAAAAGGAGTGAACCGTACTAAGGCTCTTAAATTTCGACAATACATCCTAGAGCACGTTCGACAAATGCGTCGACCACTCAACCGTGACAACGCTAAGAAGTACTGGTTGGGTATTCTCCAGGCAGAAAAGAAAGAGCGCGAGAACTTTTGAAGTGTAGTGGGGGCCACTTCCGTTTCGGTGGCCTGAACCGAATGAAACGGAAGGAGCAACATGTTTACCAAAACGAGATTCGATTCGCTCGACTTACCCGAGCATCTCATGAATGCAATTACTGCAATGGGATGGGAATGTCTAACTGAAGTTCAACGAGATACCATTCCATTGGCCAGAAGTGGCCGTGATGTCATTGGTCAAGCACGAACAGGTTCAGGAAAGACTGCGGCATTCGGTTTGCCGATTTTGGAATCTTGTGATGCAACGGGCACACTCCAATCACTGCTCTTAGCTCCAACTCGCGAACTTGCACAACAAGTGGCTGAAGAAATGACGCAACTTCAAGGAGATTCTGGTTTGAAGATCATGACCGTATATGGTGGTACTGATCTTGAAAAGCAAGCACGTGGACTTGATGACGGTGTTGACATCATCGTTGGAACTCCTGGACGTGTTATGGATATGAGCCAGAGAGGTCATATTGATCTATCCATGGTTCAGATGTTTTGTCTCGATGAAGCAGATCGTATGCTTGATATGGGATTCCTACCTGACATCATGTGGATTCTTGAACGTACAACCTCTCGAAAGCAAACCTTACTTTTCTCAGCAACATTCCCACAAGAAATTCTTGATGCAGCAAATGAGTTCATGAACGCTCCTGAGTTCGTTATGACCAATCAAGAAGAGTTGGACGTACCTCCTATTGATTTGTTCAACATCTCTATCGGCCGTACCAACAAACTCTGGGCCCTTGGTCGTTTACTCGTTCGAATGGGAGATGATGACCAAAGCATCGTCTTCTGCAACACAAAACGTATGGTTGACTTGGCTGTTCAACGTTTGAAGAAGCATCGTTTCGATGTTGCAAGTCTTCACGGTGACTTGAATCAAAATCAAAGAGAGCGAATCATCGATTCATTCCGAAAAGGTGAGATAAGGACTGTTATCGCTACAGATGTCGCTGCCCGTGGTATCGATATTGACGGAATTACACTTGTTGTCAACTATGACGTTCCTTCTGATATTGATTCTTTCATCCATCGTATTGGTCGAACTGGTCGAATTGGTCGTCATGGAGAAGCGTGGAGTCTTGTCTCAAAGGATGATGCACCTCAAATGAATAAAATCATTGCAACCTACAATCTACATATCCTCGACTCTGAAGCACCTGACCTACCGGAAGGTGTTGATAGAGATCCCGTCAAGAAGCAAGATGATTACGGTGAAACTGCAGATGTGTATGGATTTGTTTCAATCAAGATTCATTCAACACGTGAAGAACTCGGCTCCCCTCGAACCATAGCAACATGGTTTGAACAGCATATTCGATGCGACTCACTTGCAATCGGTGATGTCAGTTACGGCGATGATTCAACAGTCGTTTCTATCCACAGCAGCAAACTTGGATTAGCTATGAAGGCGCTTAACGTTCATCCTATGGGTGACGCAATCGTTCAAGCATCAGTTCTTTGATCATTCTTCTTCTGAAGAATTTGAACGACTTCTCCATGAGCCTTTTGGCTTTTCTTTAGATTTTTTCTCAACTGTTTGAGCAGATTCTTGCACGATCCTTGTAGGTCGCTCTGGCCATTCTCCAGAGTCATCTTTGCGTTCAATTTCATACAAGCCTGCAGTTCCAAGGACCAATCCCAGAACGGCAAAGGACCATGCTCCTTGTATCGCATTGTCCCAATTGGCTTGAGCTTCGATACAAACTCCAGTCGTGAGTTCACTAAACTCACAATAATCGATTACTTCTTTTGCACTTGTAGCATCAGCGTTGGCATTGATCCACATCCAAGAAATCAGGAAAAACGCAACCATTGTAACGATCAATCCATAGTGCAATTTGGACCATCGTCTCCTAAAGATGATTCTCCACTGGTCTTTCTTCTCTTGGCTAGCTTGGAGCGTGCGTGAACTTGCACCAATGTATCGGAACCATACAAGCCACATGAGTAAAAGAACAATCAGGAAACCCCATTTGTACACAAAGTTGTGAAACTCCCACATATTGTTCAAGCAATCTGCTTGATTTGGATTGTCGAGGCAACCTTCCACTGCGATTGGATAGAAAGCAACGAGGCGTACGATGTTGAGGACATATACGAGAGCACACATCACGCCCACGGCTTTGAATCGTTGTCGTTGTGAAACTCCGTCTGTCATAAGGACAAGCGTAGAAACAAAAATCATTTCATGAACTCCTGCACATTCATCGGACACGTAAAGGCCGACAGAATCGAATTGTCCAGGAAATGATTCATGATAGAAATCGATTCGTGTCATCCAACCGCTGTGTTCGGATAATACCGAAGCAGATTCACCAAACATCAATTGTGTTACTTCGTTCCAAATGTATGCTTCTGTAACCTGAATAAATGCAAGTGTATCTGATGGTTGTGTAATGAACCAGTAAAGTGCTTCAACTGCAAGCAAAGCCAGTGGAATCTTCCCATATTGAAGACCGAGTTGACCAACTTCGGACCAACTCATGTCATCGTTATGTTTCGTCGAGGCGGAAGCAGCCATCGGTCAGTGCTTGGGGCTGCTCCACTTGAACATGTTGTGTATTGGGAAAATTATCTTTCGGATGTGTTGAAAAGGTGAATCGTTTGGCTCGTGTATGGATGAGCCAAGAAAGGAGGCCACACATCGTCTTGATGTGCTCGGTTTCTTTTGTCCTGTCCCTGTTGCAGAGGCCAAGCAAGCACTCTCTTCAATGGTTGAAGGGTCTGTTCTAGAGGTCCTTGCAAGCGACCCTGAGACACTCCACGATATTCCGATGATGATTGAGCGAACTCCTCATCACATCTTAGACGTTAAGGAAAGTCAAGGCGAATTTACATTTTTGATAGAGGTGATGTAATGGAATCTGATGTACCAAGTTCAGCTAAATTACCAACAAAGTTTGGTTTGTTTGACATCCATGTTCATCATGAAGAGAAAACAGGTCTTGACCACGTTGCATTGATGATGGGGTCGATGGAAGGTCCAGATCCAGTACTTCTTCGGGTTCATTCAGAATGTTTGACTGGAGATGCCTTCACATCGTTAAGATGTGATTGTGGACCCCAATTGGATGCAGCGTTATCTGCAATAGCAACCAATGGGTACGGCTGTTTGCTGTATCTGCGTCAAGAAGGACGAGGTATTGGGCTTCACGCTAAGATCCAAGCATACCATCTCCAAGATCGAGGTGCAGATACGCTGGACGCTAATCTCATGCTTGGGCATCCTGCGGATGGAAGAGATTACGGAATTGCAGCCACTATGCTCTCAAATCTCGGAATCAATTCAGTTGCGCTCCTCACGAACAATCCTGACAAAGTCAAACAACTTGAGATACATGGTATAGAAGTCGCCAAGCAAGTACCACTTATTGCAGGTGTAGGCGAAGAAAATCTGGACTATATCCAAACAAAAATCCGTCGTATGGGTCACATGATAGACTCATCTGAATTAGAATAAATGGGGCCGTGGCCGGGAATTGAACCCGGGCTGGCAGAACCACAATCTGCCGTGCTAACCCCTACACCACCACAGCCATAGGGATTTAGCCGTCATGAGCGAGGTATTTCAACAATCCTACGGACAATCGAGAAACCCGTTCATTGAAATGCTACCGCTGGATGTGCAGACCATGCGAGCCAAGTTGACTTCCGTCTTTCTCTGTATGATGTTTTTCGGCGTACTCCTCGTACCTACGCTCAATCCAGCAAGTGCTCGTAGCGTTCATGAAACGGCAGCATACGATTTGTTTCCACAAGGGGAACTCACCAATCCGGAAGATTGGTCGCTCCAAGCAACAACGTCGTTTACTTCTCAGCCTGCAACATACACCGATGCTATGGTTGCAGATCAACGAATAACAATGGTTCATCAACGTCCACAGAATCTCGACACGATGAGTTACTGGGGCTCAAACAGTCCGACTGAATCAGACAATGTAGTCGGATCACCAGATGGATTGTTCGCTTGGTCGACAGGGCCTGTTATGACTGTGGATGGATTTGATTTCTCAGGTTCAACTCAATACGTTATCACATCGGTTGATGTACTCATAGCATTCAAAATTACAGATTCCTTGAGTATTGATTCAGTTCGCCTTTCGATGGATTGGTCAAATGGAACTGATCTCATGCGTACATGGTCAAACACCAATGGAGCAGTTGATTACATCAACAATTCTGCATATCGATTGAGCATAGGTTCAGTCGATGACTGGACTTGGTCGATGCTTTCGTCAATTGATCTGACCATGGATTATGTCTCAGTAGGTCAAAACGATGATGCTCGTCTGGAATTGGACGCCATTGGTATTGAAGTTACAATGGAAACATCTTGGTACGGTGGTGAAGTCGCTCAAGCAGTTGCTACAGCCTCAGGACATGAATTGCCAGTTCACGAGATTGATATGAGTCAAGGTGAATACAACGGAATGTCTCTTTCTGTATGTGGATTAGAATCAACGGATATGAGCACCATCGGATCTTGGACCAGCCCAGCTCTTCAACGTCCAGCAGAACAGTATTTTGGACGCATTCACTTTGATGTAAATGAATCAGGCTCTGAAGGAAACGTGAGTATTCAATACTCAACCTCTGAAGACGGAGAATCATTTTCCTCCTTTGCAATGCATGACATCGATGCTTTACCAATGACTGAATATCTCAAAGTACGTGTTCTTACAGACACATCATGCATCACCTCAGTTCGAGTTGATGTCAATGACCCAACACTGAGTATTGCAGGTCGAATCTACGGAGACGGTTCTGGTATCGATGGAAATTTATCGAGATGGACTCTTTCTGTTGCTGGGAAAACAGTTGCTAATCTCCCTGTTTCAGTTGGCCCATTTAGTCATGTGATTCCAATTGGTGCTTACATGAGTCCTGGTGAAACTGATCTAAGCATCATGGTCAAGACATGGTTTACGTGGGATTCTGATGGTAGTGCAAGTACAACTGCATTGGAAGTAAATTCTATAGATGTAAGCGGTGGGTACGATATTTTCTATGATGAAGATCCAATTTGCCAACTTGTAGGGGACCAGCAACTCTCTGAAGACGGTGGTGGAATTTTCGTCCCATTGTTGACTCGATGCACAGATGACAGAACAGATCCAACACTCTTGAATGTGGAATTTGAAAACTCACAGCCTGATCTGGTCGATGTAAGTCTGGACCAAGGAGAAGTTCGAGTATCTCTTCTTTCTGAACAGTCAGGTTCAGCTCAAATTCTCATGACCGTTTCAGATGAAGCAGGGAACAGTCACGTAGAAGCGTTCAACATCATTGTAGATTCAATTGATGATGCACCTGTTCTGAATGAATTCCCCTCATTGATTCGAGTTGAACATGCACTTCCTACAACAATGAGTTTCACGTGGTCTGATGTTGATACAGTACCTTCTGATCTCACGATTTCCAGTAATAAGACATGGGTGGAAGCAGATCTGATTAACAGTTCTCTTCTCATTACTGCACCAACTCCTGGATATACATCGGTTGAATTGACACTTTGTGATGAAACAACATGTGTTGACAGAGTATTAGATTTGGACGTTCGTTCCCTTCCAGACTTACGTATTGAATCCGTTGTTGTCGGTGAAGGTTCTGCAGATGGAACATTTGTGGAGTTGACTGAAATCGAACTTGGATCCTACGTCACAACTCGTATTTATGTAGCCAACGATGGTTTCGTCAATGCTGAAATGGTCACAATCCGATGTACTGTGAATGGAATAGTGGGAGATATTGCAACCATTACCACTCTTGAACCTGGAGCAATGTCAATCGCTACGTGTGAATTCCAAGCACCGTTTGAAGGGCAATTGCTCCGAATAGAAGCCGTTGTTGATGGTGGAGAGATTATCGATGAAGGTGATGAAACTAACAACGAAGGTTCAATGAATCTGGTATTGATTGAGGCGACTGTTGCTGCTGACGTCAGTTCAGATGAAGTCTTGTCAACAACGACAATTTGGATCATCAGCATTCTTGTCCTTGCCGCTATTATCGGTGGTTTCACTTTCTTTGCTCCAGCAAAGATACGAAAGTATGAGTGATGAAATGTCGAAACCGATCCTGTACAGTTTCCGCAGATGTCCTTACGCAATGCGAGCAAGAATGTCCTTACTTAAATCAGGAGTCGAAGTTGAACTGCGGGAAGTAATTCTTCGAGACCGTCCTGAACACATGATGGAAATCTCACCAAAGGGAACAGTACCTGTTCTTCTCTTACCAGATGGTACAGTTATTGAAGAGAGTCTCGACATCATGTTGTGGAGCTTAGACGAATCATGGCTTGCTGGTGATTGGGAAGATTTGATCGATGTCAATGATGGAGATTTCAAGCATCATTTAGATCGTTACAAGTACAACAATCGTTACGAGAATGTCCTCTCGTCTGAGGAACACAGAGAGCATGCACTATCAATTCTCGGGACATATGAAGAGCGATTGTCCAAGCAAGCATACCTTTGTGGAGATTCAATCAGTTTAGCAGATATAGCTCTTTCACCATTTGTTCGCCAATTTGCAAACACAGATCGAACATGGTTTGACCAACTTCCACTCCCATATCTTCTCAAGTGGCTTGAAGGTATCCTCGAGAGTAATTTATTCAAAGCATG
>QQSG01000036.1:0-4819 GCA_003602665.1 Candidatus Poseidoniales archaeon | reverse complement strand
TATCTCGACTCCATAGACTTCTTTAGAACCAGATTGAAAACAATATCCGCTTGTCGGATAATCCCAAAATACACGTGAATCTTCATAATGGAGATGCCAAAGCGTCGGTTATTCCAAGACTGTGGGGGTCGTTCAGTTTTACTGATGGAATGGGTGTGGGGACATGTCAGAATTAAAAATACGAATAGAAACAGAAGAATACATCTACGAAGAGTACTACGAAGCTTGAATCACCAGCGTCGGGGATAGACATTATCTCCGATCAATACCGCTGATGGTCGTGCGATTTCGCCCTTTTCCATTGTTGAGATATCTTTGCTGTTAAAATTGACTTTAACAAAGCAGACTGCTTCGCCTTTGATGCTTGTTACCAGAACATTTTGTCCAACTGATAGGTCACTTGGAATTGATACTAATCCTGGTCGAAGCAAAGGTGCACCATGCGCTAATGCTGCCACTGCACTATCTTTGACGACAATTCGTGGAAGATGAGTCATTAACTTTTCAATCGGATGGAGCATTCTTGAGAGTGCTTCGGGTTCGTTACATTCTTTCCACAACCAAACTGCATCTGCAATATCGTGAAGTTGAACGCAGTCCTTGAGGTCAAAGTTTCCAGAGTCTTCTCTTCGAAGTTCTTTCAATGTAATTGGTTGATCCAATAACAAGCCCATATCTTTGGCCATTGTTCGAATATATGTTCCCGCTTCACAACGAATGCGGGTAATGATGTGCTTTTCATTACGGTCGAGAACTGTGAACTCATGGATTCGTCGTGTTCGAACTTGTACACGTACTGCTGAAATTTCTGGAGGTACGTTGTAGATACGGCCAGTTAGTTGTTGAATGACTTCATCCATTCGATCTTCATCGACAGGGGTCTTCATTTGGAAGATTGCAATATATGTTTTATCATGCTCAAGAATCTGTTTTGTTAAGCGCATTGATTTTCCTGCCATGAGAGGAAGTACGCCTGTTGCGAATGGATCGAGAGTACCTCCATGACCCAGACGTGTCAATCCGAGTAAGTCACGAACCCAAGCGGAGACTTGGTGAGAGGTAGGACCTGCTCCTTTGTCGAGGAGAAAGAATCCTCCTTCAAGGCGCTGCTCAATGGTTTTTTGATCAGGGTAAGTTCCTAAAGCCTCATCAGTTGAAGCTTTTTCATCTAATATCATAGTTGCAGAACCCATTTTCATTCCTCCAATATGTCAAGAACCGAGGCCAGCACTTCTTGAGGGTTTAGGTCAGAGGCGTTGATGATGTGTGTGTACGGTTCTTTTTGTTGAGGAAGCAAACCGTACAATTCATCGAATCGTTGTTCATCAATTTTCGAACGTTGTTCATTGGCTTCAATAATGGAATTCAATTCTCCACCTTCCCGTGCTTGAACTCGCTTTGCTCGTTCAACATCGTCAACTTCTAGCCAAATACGGGGCGCAGATAAACCAAGTTTGTATGCCCACCATCCCGATAAACGACTTTCAACAATGGATGGAGATTCTGCATCAGTTCGCATCATTTGCTCTTTCAGTAAGGCATCGAGTTGTCGATCAACTTCGAGATCTTCCTTGCACAACTGGCCAAAGTCTGCAAGACTCATATTGCGTCTTTTTGCTTCTTGACGAAACAATTCTCCCCCATTGAGTGAAGACCACCCTTTTGCCTCACAGAGTAAAGAAACAAGTGTACTTGTTCCACTTCCTGGGTGTCCAGAAATGGTCACCTGAAGCATTGCTCACACCCATTCATGGTAGCAAACATTACATCGAAGAGAACGAGGTCCTTTCTTTTCAACATCTTCACTCATGCACTCAGGGCAAACAAGTTCAGATTCAGATTTCTTGCCCTTGGGTTTGGTCTCTGTCTTAGCAGCGCTCTCTTTCTGTTGTTTCTTGGGCCCGTTTTTACGAGATTTACTTCGTCGATTCTTGGCTTGTTTTGATTCAGTAGCTTCGTCTGAAACAACCAGGTGAAGCAAAGGTTCACTCAATTTTTCATTAGCAAGAACCACTGGGTGGTTCTTGTATCGAATTAATTTGATATGGCGGTCTACAATTCTGCCTAGCGGGGCACTCATGCAAATGTACGCACAAATCCACGCTGGGAAAAAGAGGAACTTATCGTCGAGTAAATCCCAACGTGGAGTCCATGGCAGAGAGACGTAATCGACTCTGAAGGATTCTACAGCAGTTGTAAGCCAGGCAAAGATACCGATAATGAAAATCATAGTGAACATCATTGGCCGCATTGCTCCCATCTGTACCTTCAACTGTTCAGGCATCATCTGTTCACGTAGCGTGTTTGCCTTTTCCGTGAGAATCGGATCTCGGCTCATTCGCCCATCGTTCATCATTCGACGAACTTGGCCTTGTCGGTGAGCGATGTGTGCTTGTGCGATAGGATCCATGAAGAAGTTACGTAGAACAGTGTTCATCGTCATTGAAAATGTACCTAGGATAAGGACTGTGATTACGAAATACTCTGTTTCAGGTAAGACTGGGGCAAGGATTGGATCTGCCATGTTACCGAGAGCGTTACGAATGTTCGGATTGATAATGAGGAAACTCATCAGAATCATGACGAGCAACATTGTGAGCATCGAACCATTTGGTGGAGGGGGTGGAGGAGGGGCTGGTCGACTCGCCATGGTACGTCTGTGAAGCATAAGGGTCATGAAGGTTGGTCTTCCGTTGAATTCAAACGATAGAATGTACTCCTCTATACATGCGCCGGAAAGAACCACTCGATGTTACCACTACATGGCAACACCCAGTTCCTATGCCAATGCCTGGAAGACCGGTTTGCTGTACTGAATTTGAAGCGCTTGAACAACTGGATAAAATCCAGATGACAGAGCGTGTGATTCTTTGGACAGATAGTGAGCGCCGTACCATCTCAGATTGGTCTTTTTTGGCAAGTGTACGCCAAGGTGTACCTCCAAAGGGAATCGAAGCTGAACTTGAGGCATGCCTTAAGCAATACCCAACCGCTTGGCTCGCCGTTGATTTGCGTGATGGAGTCATTCCACCATCGACACACACATCTCTCAATGAAGTGCTTCAAAACACAAAACGACACGTCATTGTTATCGTGAGCAGTTCCTCAGATCATGAGGAGTGGCCACAATGGAACTTACCGTTTTGAATCATTCGAAGGTGTAGCCACATGCAGTGCATGTATCTGCATGTGCATCGTTTGATGTTGAACAGATCGGGCAAGTTTTAGTTTCATCAGAAGATTCTTCAGCATCAGATTCAGAATCTTCTGCAGGTGCTTCTTCCTCTGCTTCTTCGGTTGAATCTCCTGCAGTGAATGCTTCAGCAGCCGCAACGAATTCAGCCTTCTTTAGGTAACCATTGTCATCTAAATCAAAGTTCATTGAGTGTTCAAGGAATCCATCTCGGTCTTCAATACCAAATTCTTCCATGACTCTTAGCATGATGTCTTCTCGGAATTTAATCGCAGGTTCTGCCTCAGTTTCTTCCTCAGCAACTTCTGCTTCAGCATCTGGTGCCTCTTCAGTTGCTTCTTCAACAACTTCTTCTTCAACCGCTGGTGATTCCTCTGTTGCTTCTTCAACAACTTCTTCTTCCGCAACTGGTGCTTCTTCAGTAGGTGTATCGTCTTCAGCAGATTCAAGTTCGTCTCCGAAATGAGCGCCATGGAATCTGTTGAGTGCTTCAGCATCAATCTCGCCTTCTCCCTTAATTTCAAAGGATACATCGAGACGCTCGCCCTTGCCAACAACTGGAAGTTTCCATGTAATTTGGATTCCATCCTCAGTTTCGTTTGTGGTCATGTCAACATCTGTACGCTTTTCTCCACCAGCGCCTCGGACATGCCAATCTTTGATTTCAAAGTTGGATGGTATGACGTCTTTGATGAAAACATCTTGCAGTGCAGTATCTCCATTGTTCTCAAAGAGAATGAGTACTTCGTAGCGTCCTTTTCCACCCATAGGAATGGCTTGCTTTCCTGCGGAGAAATTTCTCCTCAAGTGACTAACACGAACTGATGGTGCATCTGGTACATCGCGAAGACATACAGGTCCAAATTGCTCTGAACTGAATTGGAAACGAGCAGGTGCATCGACTCTCTCATTAGCAGGGGATGGATCAGGTGCATTGAGTTTGTACTTGACTTCCATTGTCTTACCAGGTTTGAGACCGATTGGGCCTTTGGTGCCTACGGTTAGGGTCATTGTATGCCCTTCACCATCAGGTGATCGATGTTCCTTTTCGAGTGTGATTCCAGCAGATAGTTCTCCTTTCCATTGGTCTACAGGTAATTCCTTTCCATCGATGATGATGGCCATTGCATCCATGTCTGGAGCTTGGAATAATCCAGGTATATCGTCTGTAATACGCATGAGATTAATCGTAGCAGATCCAGTGTTTTTTACCTTTAGTGATGCAGAGACGTGTTGTTGTCTAAACGATTTGAGAGTATCAGTCGAATAGTTCTTGGAAATATCTGCATCAACAACAGTTAGATTGCTTTCTTCAAGTTTGATTGTTCCTTCTGTCTTCTGAACAGCTCTTGGAAGAACCGTGTAGGAGAGATCGTATGTGAAATCAGGCTCAGCGGTTGCCATGACATTTCGCTCTTCACTTTCCCACTTACCTTGAGGATGCACATCTTGCTTAACGTCATTGACGTCGAACAAGAGATCGTCGCTTCCCTTCATTCGAACTTGCAACTTGACAAGGTCGACAGCGAAGGATGAACGGTTTTCGAAGATGGTCTGGCAAATCCAGTTGTCTGGGCGTTCATCTTCTCGAACTCTCATGTACGTGAATCCTCGGCAGAAAGCATC
>QQSG01000035.1 GCA_003602665.1 Candidatus Poseidoniales archaeon | reverse complement strand
AAGAGGACCTGATACGAGAAGGAAAACCAAAATCAGGCCTACTCGCATGATTAGAATCTTAATCGACATAGCATAGAAAACCTTGCTTCGATACAATAGCAAACTTTGACATACAGAATGACTACGGAAAACCATGCGAAGTTTAGTTACTGGCGGTGCAGGATTTATTGGCTCACATTTGATTGACCGTTTGGTCAAGCGTGGCGATGAAGTTGTTGTCCTCGATAACTTATCGAGCGGAAAAGAAGAGTTTCTCGCCCACCATTCCAGCCAAGTAACACATCATCATGTCGATATTACTGATTATGACGCAATGTCCCAGTACTTCGAAGGGGTTGATGTTGTATTCCATTTCGCCGCTAATCCAGATATTCGCTTAGGTACACAAATTACAGATACGGACCTCAAACAAGGTACTCTTGCCACCTACAACGTCGTAGAATCAATGCGAGTACATGGCGTTCCAACCATTATGTTCGCCTCATCTTCAGTCGTTTATGGTGAAAATGCGCCTATGCCGACACCAGAGAATCATGGCCCATGCATGCCAATATCATTGTACGGAGCAAGTAAATCAGCAGGAGAATCACTCGTCAGCAGCTGGGTCGGAACCTTTGGACTACAAGGGTACATCTTCAGGTTTGCAAACATTATAGGAGATCGTGGAACACATGGTGTCATCTTTGATTTCATCCATAAACTCAAGAAAAACCCTGCTGAACTTGAAGTTCTTGGCGATGGTCGACAAGAGAAGTCCTACATGGAAGTCGGGGATTGTGTTGATGGTATTCTTCACGTAATGGAAAACCAAAATGAATCACTCAACCTCTTCAACTTAGGAAGCCATGATACCTGTAGCGTTCGACGCATTGCAGAAATTGTCGTTGAAGAAACTGGCTATACAGATGCTGAGATAGCATATACAGGAGGCTCCAGAGGCTGGGCAGGAGACATTCCACGTGCTATGCTAGCGATCGACAAAATGATTGCATCTGGTTTCAATGTGAAATTCAACAGTGAAGAAGCAGTACGCCATACTGCACGAGTCTTAATTCAAGAAATTGGTCTCGATAACTGAAATTAGTTGCCTACACAATACCATTGCCCTTATGGCTGAGGATGACTTGGAGTTGAACAGTGAGATGATGAAGAATCTATACCGCTCCGAAGAAGCCAGTGCTCGTGGTGACGCCGCTATAATTGTGATATCTCTGTTCTTTGTGGGACTCCTTATTGTTGCCTTCACATCAAATCCTATTGCGTCAGGTACACAACCTGGAGAGCGTGCCCCTATTTTCACATCCAAAGCCTACGATGGAAACGGTTGGCAAACCTTTGTTTTCGATGATCTCCTTACTCCAGAGTGGAGTCCTAATTCCACTGGAGATGCTCCTTGGATTGCCGTTGAATTTTTGGATACAGATTGCGGCTATTGTAAGAAAAGTGCAGAAGATGTTGGAAACTGGGCTGAGCAATATTCCTCATCAGTTTGGGACGGTCCCGAAGTCATCTTCATCGCAATAGCGGTCGAATTCGTTGGTGATTCTTCTCGTTCCGAGATCATGGAATTCCGTGATACTTACGAACACACGTTTGCATACGTCGATGATCTTGACCTCGATATCGCTGGGGAATGGGACGTAGGTGCTACACCAACATACTTTTTGGTCCAACCAGACGGCATTGTTGCCTGGAATTCCGGACAAGCAGTGAACTCCATTGGCTGGGATGCTGTGACTGAAGACGTCTTCCCACTTGCTGACTATACGGGGGATAATTACATCGAGCTGAATGAAGCCATTGAACAATTGACAAAGAGATACGGAGGTGGAACACAATGAATGAGTATGTTCTTCTTTCATTCCACGCCGCTATTATCCTCTTTGGAGTCATTTTAATGACGCCATTGGGTGAGTCAATAGGTGGATTTCTTGTCAACAAATGGCCCTCAACGTCAACCAAACGTGGCCGAATGCTTGCGGGTTTGATGCTCGTCTGTACAGGGGGTTTTACAGTATCAGCACATACATTATGGATGCACAACAAACTTAGCGAAGGTACAAGCGTTTGTTCAGGAAGTTCAGTTCTCAACTGTGATGGTCTTATTGGAAATCCGGAATACAACACTGTTCCGTTCATCAATCAACCATGGGGTCTTCTCGGAATGGTTGCGTTCTGTGTTCTTCTCTGGATCGTCATTACAGTCGCTAAGGAACCACTTGCTTTCGCAACACCAACCTTCCTTAAAGCGGGCCTTGGGGCAACAATCGCAGGTATTCCAGTGATTGGACTTCTCGTTAGTTACGAGATAAAAGAAGGTTTGATTTGTCCATTTTGTACCACAGCCCACATTGCAAACATCATCGCAATGGTGGCTTTCTTCTTCTTGTTTAGACTCTATGAGTCCGACGAATGGGCTCCTGAACTAAAGAAGACAAGGAAGTGAAACTCTGAACAGAGACGCCTCAATCGTTGTCATTGCGGTGATTGCTCTTCTTATCGTCGCTTATCAAGGAGGCTACATATTCTCTGGCGATGATGATTCCAACCAAGCTTCTGCGATTGAAAGCAATGATGAACCTGGACAAAGTAATTCGCTTGATGAGATACATCCTCTTGCCTCAACCTGCCTTTCGCATGGAGGACTTACACGTCATGACCACATGTACCTCACTATTCAAATCGAAGATCAATTTGTCACCATCCCTGAAAATGTTGGAGTAAATAGTGACGTATGCAGCGAATCTGGAGCTGACATGCACGTTGTCCATACCCATTCTTCGGATGGTAAACTCCATTTGGAAATGCAAACGGACGAAGAAGTTGAACTCGGTGTGTTCTTCGATATTTGGGGTCAACATTTCGATGAGACTGGTATCTTTGACTACAGAGTGAACTCCACACACGAACTGGTTATGTACAATCGTGATGGGAATAGCACACTTGAAGAAATTGACTCATTTGATAACTACATTCTCCTTGATGGCCAAGACATCATAATCAGTTATCGAGAACGTGTTTAAGGAATGAAGAGACCTTCGAAAATTGGTCCTTCCTCAGACTTGCATTCTTCAAGACGAACGATGGTAACATCAATTCGATCTGTTTCGGTATAGATTCTTCTCAATTCATGCAATAGTGCTCGTTGAACGTCTTCCTTATCCGTTCCGTAAAGAACTGAAAGGTGTTGGTTCGTTGTATCGTTAACCACTGCGATGAATTCCACCATCCATTCCTTAACATGGTCATCATCCTGCGTGTTCGCTTCAAATGTTTCTTCCATGGTATTACATTGTCACAATACCTTATGAATGAATGGGTGTTTTGCATCGACAAATTCCAGTTTCCGGAATAAAATACCGGAAAAGAGAACTATTTTGATACATTTACTCCTCTTCTTTTACCTTTTTCTTATTTTTCGAGGAAATAATTCCAAGAGTTCCTATGGCCATAAAAATGATTATTGGAAGAAGTAGAGGTAGTTCTGTAGATTCATCTTGATGTGGATCTTTGATGCTGATCTCCACAACTCCCAAGGGTTTCGAATCTGTTGTTGTTTTGTTTGTAAGGGCCTCGCTTGTGTATTCATGGACGACCACGACACTCCATTGTTCCATTGAGTCTATTGGATAACTCGCTACGAAAGGAGCGACGATGGTTGTATCAATGGACACAGGATTGCCATTCATAGGGAATTCTGCAAGTCCAACTAGAACTCTGTCTCTCGACCCGGTTCCTGGGTTGATGAACCCATCTGGAATCACTTTGTTGTGTTGCAAAAAGAGTATGCTGACCTGCGTATCATTCTGCACATCGCCAAATAAAGGAGGAAATACGGTAACCATAAGTTCTGTTTCGTTGGTTTCTGCTGTAACCTTGAGTTCTGTAAAACCACGTTGACTTGATTCTTCCTTCAAGATGTCGCTTTGAACATCGGGCCATGATTCAACCCCTTCTCGGACTAATCCGTTATGAACAACGAAGGATGGTGAGCCAGCAAGATTAGGGTGTTGAAGTCGTAATCGTTCGAGTCGATGCTCCGCAGCAGGTGGTTCGAATGCATCGACTCCGTCACTGGGATGATAAGATATCATTGAGATTCGACTCCCATGATCATCGGTTATGATCTCTAAATCTTCATCGATTTGAGCACATTGTTCACACCATGTCGCTGTGTATTCTTCCACAAGAATCGTGAACCCTCCTTCAACAACTGCAGAATTATTCCAGGATTCAGGATTGATACGAACAGCATCTGCTGGAGGGATAAGTGCCAGAAGGACTGCTAAGAACAGCGCCTTTCGAACTCCGCTCATGTCTTGGCGACGTGCTTGCCCTCCTTCATCCCATCGTTTTGACCATGAATACTGGGAAGATGTTATGATGATGAGTTCCAGCATTCGATTTAGGGGATTGCAATGGCAGATCACTGGATTGAAAATCACAAGCGTGATTCTTGGCGTAAACAAGCCAAGGCAAGCGGGTATCGTGCTCGTTCGGCTTTCAAACTAAAACAAATTCAAACACGATTTGAATTGATGCGTCAAGGTGATGTGATTCTTGATGTTGGATGCCATCCAGGTGGCTGGGCGCAAGTGGCTGTAGAAGAAGTCGGTTCTTCTGGAATTGTCATAGGAATTGATCTTGAACCATGTCAACCAGTCGACGGTGCTTTGTTGATGGTTGGAGACATTACTGATCCAATGACTCAGGAACGGATTGTTACAGAATTGAAAAAGCGTAAAGTCAATTCAGTCGTATCAGATATATCTCCAGACATCACTGGGAAGTGGAACATTGACCAAGCAGTTGCAATGACCCTTGTTGCAAAGGTTTTCGATTTTGCTTTACCTTTATTGTGCAATGGTGGATCTTTTGTTACCAAGTTGTTCCAAGGTGTTGGTGTTGAAGAGTTGATCAATGCGGTGAAGCCACATTTCTCAACAGTTCGTCGATATTCTCCAGAAGCTTCTCGCAATTCATCATCAGAAGTGTATCTGATTTGCCGTAATTATATTCCATGGAAGACTGAATCTGGCTCAGTTCTTGTTGATTACGAAACAGAAGTCAACAAAATTCTGGGCGGTGATGAGATTGATGATGATGTCGTAGCCACCAAAACCAAATTTACAGTTCGCAGAAAGAAAACCTCATCTGAAGAATAATATTCGTTGACGTCTCTGTTTCGTACATGACTCTAACATGTGTCCACGATCTTCAACCAAAACGATACATTCATTCTTTCATCGGTGAGATAATTCGATGTTATCCATTATCGATGGCTCTCGTCGGAGACGAACCCATGCCCGTACGTCATGTAGTCCTCTCTGATTGTAGCGGTTGGATTCGAGTAAAGTTGTGGGGCCAAGATGCTCTTGATGCAGCCAGAGGTCAATGTATTCAAATTCACAATGTATGGTGTTATCAAAAACAGGGGGGTCTTTGGTTGAGCGTTGGTCGTCAATCAAGGCTTATGTTTCGCACGCAACCATAAAGAAGGGGAGGTCGTGGGCAAACTACAACTGAGGCACTAATATGACAGAGAGAGCAAAGAATTGCACATCATCCGGCATACCATTGACAGAAGTAGGCTCCACAGCTTTCCCATGTCCAAACTGCGGCCATTCCATTGGAAGAAGCCCACGATGTCGTGACCAAGGTGTCTCTTACACATGCTCGAACTGTGGCTTCGTTGGACCCTGAGGTGAGAACATGGGAATGGTAGCAATGACATACAAAGTAAACCCTGATGCTGAGATGGATGATGTTGATACATCGATGATCGCTTCAACAGTTGAAGGCCTCGGAGACGATACTTACAACGTTCAACTCGTCGAAATCAAGCCCCTTGCTTTCGGACTCAAATTCGTACAAGTTCACGTTCTTATGAACGATGGAGAAGGACTTGCTGATGCTTTCGAAGAAAAGATGGCAAGCATTTCTGGTGTTGGCGAAATCGAAGTTATTTCGATGGGCCTTCTTTGAATCAAAGTTGATTCAAAGGTCCTCTCATATATTCTCTGAGAAGAATCGTTGCATACGATCCGCTCGGAAGTGTGAATCTAAATTTCAAACAGGCTCCGTCAGGATGCCATCGACTGTTTTTGCCTGGACCTTGGTTCCAACGTTCGCCAAGCGTTTCTTCAGCTGCCTTGGGTGTTACTTCAACTGAAAAGTCATCAAAGGAAGTTGTCAATGAGCGACGTGTTCCTGAAGTGGTCAAGCGTGGAATCGCTTCCACCATCCATGAGGTCTCTGCAAGATCCATTTCTTCAAGAACAGATTGTTCCAACTCTCCAGGTAGACCTTCACTTGTCCGTATGTCGCGTCCTGGAAGTGGTCCGGTTACAGTGAGTCTGCCCAAATCGCAGTTTCTCCCGATTCGGGGTGCGGTTCTGTCTTCAACAGTAACACAACTGCTCACAGCCAGTTGTCCCTTTTCATCGAGCCTTCCCACCAAATCGCCGGTTACTGGTGTCGTGATGCTCAAGCCGTTTTCCAGGCGCTTCTTGAGGGCTCGATTAAACACTACAGACTGTAATGCATGGACCGTCATCAGTTGGAGATTGTTCGGAAGTTTCCTGAAAGCTCCTATGAAGTCTTCCGGATTCTTGAGTAAATGTTCGACCATTCGTCGTTCAAATCCAAGCCAGTCTGGAGCGAGGGCAAGACCTTCTTCAGTGATACCATGTTCTCGTACATGTGCTCTAAAGGCCGCAACAGTATCTTTCTCGTCCGCCCCTTCTTTGGCAATATAGGTGAGCGCTGCATCTTCCCATCGTTCTTGAACAACACGTGCACCGACTTCTGCTGTGACCGCTCTACCGCTTCCAAATCGTTGAGGTCCAATCCAATTTGGAGCCCTTCCTTCACCGAGCATTTCCACCATGTTGGACTTGATTGTGTCAACTTCTTCCATGGCTTCCTCTTCAGTCATTGGAGTTCCATCTGGATGAGCGCATCCACGAACGACGATAGTAAATCGATTACCTCGATGATTTCCGAATCCTATTTTTTGATGTGTACGCCCGAGTACTTCGATGACGACATCGTTGATTTCAACGTCTGCAACCTTGAATTGAGGTGCATCGATCACAAAGAGTTGGGATGTGACTGCACGCTTGTCCTTCGTTCCTGCAAAAAAGATACGGTTGCGAGAAATTCCAAGTTTCTTGGATAAGTTATTACAGAATCGATTTGTTTCCCAATTGGTTAATGTCACTTTAGCGACCGTAAATCGACCTTTAGGATTCAATGTGATCTTCGTTGCGATTTCATCAACGCGAAAGTCAGCGACTCTGGATTTTAAAACGCCGCCAATTCCGGTATCATCAGTGGCGTAGCCGACTAATCCGATGGCTTCAGCCAAAGTATCAGTTGGCTGCAAGGAGGTACACCTCAGAGTGTGAGGCTGTCAAATTCAGAGGAAAGGCTTCCTACAATTTCATCGAGGATAGCTTGCGGCTTTGCCTTTCCAGTGGTGCGAATGTAAAATTCTGGCGGGTCGAGTTCAGGGTGACCTGGGAAGTAGTTGGCATACTCCACTGACTTGTGGTTGTTCAAACGATCACGGAGCATTTGCAAAGCGGTATGGGATTCGCCTGTAATGCGGAGTCGGAGTTCATTTTTTTCGTTAATGAGAACTTTAACTGGCATGCTATCGACCAACCGACCTGAACAGGTGTTTTGAACCTTCCCGTTGACAAGAGAAGTAAAATTGACCTCCGAGGATGTTCGTGGAACCCTGTTGCTTAAACACCGAAACAGTTTCGGAGGAATCATGGACACCTCTTCCTATGAGGACCAA
>QQSG01000034.1 GCA_003602665.1 Candidatus Poseidoniales archaeon | reverse complement strand
TGATTCACGCTTTGACGCTCTTACATGGAGAAAAAAGAAAGAAACTCTCTGCCATTCTCCAGCAGTTTACCGATAAGAACTGGGACGAACTTATGGGTCTACTCGAAACCTCAGACTCGCTTAGTTATTCACAACTTCTGATGAGAACACATCTTGAACGGGCAACCCTTGAACTCCAAAGATTCCCAGACTCGCTTTCTAAATCCCTTCTTATGCGAATTGTCGACCATGTCCATCAGCGACACATGTAAGGTGATTTCATGGATGTGGAACACCGTGAAGTTATCATTGTAGGGGCTGGACCAGCAGGAACTACATGTGCTCAGCGCCTAGCAGAAGACGGTATTGATGTGCTGATTCTTGAGAGAAGAGAGATCATAGGAAACCCTGCTCAATGTGGCGAGTGTATTCCAAATTGGGGTGAAGTTGTTGGTACCTTTTCTGGCTTGGATGATCATCAGTGGCTCAAAGACTCCTTTGATTTCCCAGATCGAATTCAACTCCATCGTCTCGATCACATGCGCGTTTTTCTTCCAAGTGGGAAGGCGTATCATTTTGACCTGGATGCCTTTGCAGGCCATCGTCTACAATTTGATGGTTATCTTGCGGAAAAGGCGGTTTCTGCCGGTGCTGAAATTCGAATGTCAGAACCTGTTTTGAATATCAAGCGTAGAAGCAAATCTAATTCTCTTCTTATCGTAACTGAAAATTCCCGATACACTTGCGATCTTCTCATAGATGGAAGTGGTTCACTGGCTCATGTCTCTCGCTTCTTACATGGAAAAAATAAGGCATATCGGCCAGATGACCAAGTCCCTACTGCGTATGCCCAAGTACGTGGAAAGGTACCTGAAACATTCGATGTGTTTCTTGGAAGCGTTGCGCCAAAAGGTTATGCTTGGATTATCCCCAAAGGACCTGATACTGCGAACGTAGGATTGGGAGTACGGGCTGGTGCTCTGAAAGGTTCGATAAAGGAACATCTGAAAAAATTCTGTGACGATCTCAACCTTGAGATTCTTTCATTCGGAGGCGGATGGATACCAATGGGTGGACCTGTAAAAACAATGGTCGATCAAAATGTAATCGCGATAGGAGACGCAGCTGGTTTAGTCATGCCCTCGAATGGAGGAGGAATCTCACAAGCCATGATTTCAGGTTGTTTCGCCGCAGAAGCATATCTTGAGTTTAAGCAACATCAAACACCATTGACATCCTATCAAGACCGTGTCGAAGCTTGCTTCGGCCGTGCTTTGAAAAACTCATTACGCTCAAAGAACATGGGTTACTTGATGTTCCAAAGTGATTTCATTACTGAAGTGTTACTTCGAATATTAGGCCCGATTGGTGGAATCAAGCGTGCAATGGAATGCGATAAACCACTTTGGGTCCTATAAGCCACATATTGTATCAGTATTCATCGGTGCGTTCAAGTCTTATCAGCATCTGCAAAGGTCATGGCGAACCTATGCAGTGATGAAGAGGCCGTGAGCCCCGTCATCGCCACTGTACTTCTTCTTGCCATAACTGTCATGCTTTCCGGGATGGTTTTCGTCCTTATGCAGGGTGCTCTTGAAACGGGTGAAAAGGCGCCACCACAAATGACTGTGAGTGTTCGATCTCTCGATAATGGGTACCATGTTATCAGAATCACAACACTTGATCAAACACTTGACCCTAGTCGAATTTCATTTAGTCTATCAGAGCAAAACAATGCAAATGGAACGGAATTCACAGGTTATGTCGATGATGCAGATGTGTATTCAGTCATAGGTTCAAACGTCTCATTCCATGACCGCGATGCGAGTTATTCAATATCAGCGGGTGATTACTTTGTGATTAATTCAAGAGAGATAGGTACAGATGTGGGCGATTGGGGCTTCACACTCCTCGATCAACAGTTACAGTATGTGTTGGTTCGCATTGATTTACCACCAATGCAATCTTGATCAGTCTTCTTGGTCGCTAAGTGTTCGAATGAAGTTTAGTTGGGCGTTTTTCATCTTCAATGAGTTGCGAATAATCTCAAACACTTCATCACAATCTGAGGAACGAAGTGCCTGTTGACGGTATGTGTCGTCATCGAGCACTGCATGGGCTACTTGCCACAAAGAGGGTGAATCATATGGAAGGAATTCTTCCTCGAGAAGCAAAAGCATATCTTCAATGTTGAGTCCATCATTTCTTAAAATCGAATTCACATCGACGATGTGCTGAGCCCATGAATGTAGGAATTCAGACCAATCTTCAGCACTGATCTCACCTTTTATTTCTTCAACGATTCTTACGTTTGCTTGAAGGTATAATTTACCATCAGGGCTTGTTTCGTGATATTGTTCAACAAGCTCATCAACTGTTGGAAAAATGTCACCAAATGGCATGGATGGCAAAGCGGCTTGCACCACATCGATAATCTCGAATCGAGAGGTCCCGTTTGCAGTAAATAGGAGATTTGTCCCCTGTTCTTCCACGTTTTTTACATCACACAGAACGCCGTATGCTCCTGGTTGTGTCCAACCATCTACATCTGAAACGTCGCTTGAATGTGTGATGTACCCGAATGGCTTTTCGTCTAGGACACAATCATCGAGCATTTGCTTGTAACGGGGTTCAAACACACGAAGTGGTTCTTCGACAGTTGGAAAGATTCCAGCAGGTAAAACGAACAATGGTATCTTCATGGTCTGGGACATATGTCATAGTCAACTGTAGCAGTTATTGAAGGATTGTACATCAACCACCAATAAAAGACATCTCGATACGCTCTGAGTCTGTCTTTTCACTTCGAGTTTCAGAATATCGATCTTTTCTTTGACTCCAGATTGATGAAATGGCCTCTGAGATTTCTTTTTTGCTTGCGTCCATACGAAGGAGTCCACGAATATCGAAACCTTTTGTTGCAAAAAGGCAAGTGAAAATACTACCATTTGCAGAGAGTCTTGCTCTTGAACAATCTCCACAAAATGGATTTGAAATAGATTCTATAAAACCAATTATAGAGCCAGAATTTGTCGTATATTCTCTTGCTACATCACTCGGATGATCTGGCTTAATCGGTTGAATTATCCCGAATTCTTCTTCGATCATTCCACGCATCTCTTTCCCTGTAACAACCTGGTCTAAATTCCAAGAATTTGTGGTCCCTACGTCCATATATTCAATAAATCGGATAGGTACGTCTCTTGAACTCATTTGTGAGACGAGAGGGAGAATCTGATGTTCATTGATACCTTTTTGGACGACAGTATTCACTTTCACTGGAATACCCATTGCTAGAGTTTTATCGATGGAATTCAGAATTGCATCTGGTGTTGAAGTTGTATCCCCCATCGCTTGATACACATCCACATCAACAGCATCCAACGAAACCGTTATTCTAGATATTCCCGCTTGCTTGAGGCGTTCGATGGAATTTGAAAGGAGATGAGCATTTGTTGTCAATGCAATATCAAGTTCTGGTGAAAGCGCCCTTAATTGTTGGATAAGCTTGTGCAAGTCTTTCCGTATCAGAGGCTCACCTCCAGTGAGTCTTACTTTCCTAAGGCCAGAAGGGAGAAGTGATTCTACAACGTGAACAATCTCTTCAAATGAAAGGATATCGGATTTTGGAAGATAGACATGATTATTGTCAAAATGTTCACGAGGCATGCAGTATCTGCATCTCATGTTGCATCGATCGGTTACAGAAATCCTCAAATCGAGCAACGGACGCTTGAAAACATCCTTGAGGACCATACCTAACCCTAGTGCCATTGTATTGTGAATGTTTGCAAGCCTTCATCTGATAACAGATGTTGGCGTAGATATGGCAAAGGGTTGGACAAAGCGGTGGAATCACCGTGGAAAAGGGCATCGTCCAAGCCATATTGAAGCTCTTGAAGTCAAAGAAAATACCCTACTCCTAGACACGGAGTGGATACTCCCCCCTTCAAAGAGCCATTTGATTCGAATGATGGAGTTATGCGCTTTGAGCAAGGATGAGCACACGTTGACTGGAGTAACTGCTCTCGGAGAAGATCCTGAAAGCATGGCTCGCTGTCTTAAACAACTTGGCGTTAAAATCACCAAATCTCAAGATAATTTGACGATTAAAGGTACTGGAGTTACAGGATTTATACGTCCACCAAGTGTTTTGCATGCTGGTAATTCTGGAACTGCGTTACGTTTCTTAATGGGACTATCTTCAAGAACGAATCATTTGATTATGATTGATGGGGACTCAAGTCTACGAAACAGAGATCATCAGGACATGTTAGATTCATTGAAATCGCTTGGAGTTGAATGCTCCTATGGGACAGAGCAAGAACGCCTTCCTGTCCTTTTACAAGGGCCTTGGAAGAAATATGAAACTAAAGTCAATACGTCAAAATCATCACAACCATATTCGAGTTTATTGCTCGCAACTGAAGGCCTTCAACAACCTTGTTTGCTTCAGAGAAGTACAAACTCAGTCAGTAAGAGGCATGCCAAACTCACAATGGACCTAATGGCAGAATGCAGTGCAATCATTGAGCAAGATGGAGACAAAATCATCATCCAGCCGTGGAATTCAACACCACCTACGAATTGGGAAGTGCCACCTGATGCTTCGATGATGGCCTTTACTGCTCTTGCTTGTGTTGTCATGAACAGGAAAATTACTTTACCAAATCTTCCAAAGGAAAGCGATTCGATTGGACATGAGGTGTTACTTGATATGTTACCTGAGATTGGATTATCAATGAATGAAAATATTCTCGTTCCCTCTGGAACCTATTCACCTGTTGACATCGACTTAGTCGATGCAAACGACCTGTTACCACCACTTTCTGCCATTCTTGCTCTGACTGGGGGAGGCACAATATCTGGTGCAGCCCATGCAATGTTTAAGGAAAGTAATCGAATTACTAAAACTGCAGAGATGCTTTTCCAATTTGGAATAAATTGTACGATAAAGGATGATGGGATTACTATTGCTGGAAACCAATCGATTCAGAAACCAACCTCAATGATTGAAACTTTTGAAGATCACCGTCTTCAAATGACTGCTGTTCTTTTGGCAACTAAAGTTGGAGCAACAATAGAGGGGCCCCGACTCCATCGAGTTGCCGATCCTTATTTCCTCAATAGGCTTTCAACCATGCCGGCCGAAGTGCTTGTCAAGGGAATCCAAAGATAAGCGAAGTGCTGTAGGTCGACCATGTACACAAGCCCATGGATTTGGAACATGGCGCATATCGTCGAGTAGACGGCGCATTTCAGCAATACTCAATTCATCGTTTGCTTTCACAGCACCTCGGCAGGCATTGAGGAATGCGAGGTGATCTTTTCTTCGTTCAATCGTTTCCAAAGGAGCTCCGTCCTCGCTCACATCTTGCAAAAGGTCGAATAAAAACGGCTGGATTTCATCTCCGTCGAGAAGACGTGGCGCTTGTAGAACATGCCATTCTTCATCAGATTGATGTTCAAGTGTAAATCCAAGATCATTTAATTTCTCCATGGATGCTTCTAATCGTGCTTGTTGGGTCAAATTGAATTGAATAGGTGTAGGGACTAAACGAGGTTGTGGCTCCCAGATTGTAGGGTCATGGCGAAGGCGTTCGTATCGAATACGCTCGTGTAGGGCGTGTTGGTCAATCAGAAGAAGTTCCTCTCCCGCTTGAGCAAGAATGTATGAATCAGCAAATTGTGATAATGGTTCCATCTTTGGAAGATCGTTTCCAGTTAACTTCAACGGAGATTCCTGACTTGGCAGAATACTTCCTCCTAGACCTGCATGCCTATGCAATGCTCGTTCTTCCTTAGACAGCGCTGGAGCCATAGGCGATGAATCCATCCCTGGCAATGATTTTTGAGCAGATGCTGCTGTTGATTGTGGTCGTAATTTCTCATCCTGATCAACGGATTCTTCAGCAACTTTTCCAACAAGATTGAGTTGGGTTCCTGCGGCAAGCGCCCATGCTGGTGGAGAGGGGTTTTCCTGAACTTTTTCTTCTCCATCCTTCGGCACAAGAAGTTCTTGTATTGGCTTTTCTATAGACTGATTTGATAGTCCTTCGAGCCCTTGGAGTTCACCACTTGGATCGGGTTGTGTGGGAGAGGATGCAAGAGTATGGGCGATTGAACGTTCAAGACGCTCAAGGACACGCCAGGAATGTCGTAGTCTCACCTCTCTCTTGGTAGGATGGACATTCACATCAACCTCATTTGCAGGAACTTCGAGATGGAGTACTGTCACCGGATGTCTGCCCTGCATTAAACGAGTACGGTATCCTCTTCGAATTGCTTGATGAAACGGAGTCGAAGCGACTGGCCTACCGTTCACCAAAATGTGAATCTCATCCCCTTTACCTCTCGAGATATCGGGAGTGCTGATGTAACCTGACCATCGTTCCTCACCTGGGACGCTCGCATCATCATCAGGTTGTTGGAGTGGAAGAAGAGATGAAGACTGACCACCTAAAACATCATACAAACGGTCCTCAATAGTGTCAACTTTTGGTAAATGCAAAGTGGAACGACCATCAATGGTACATCTGAAGCCAACATGAGGATGAGCAATTGCATGAGCAACAACAACTTCTACAATTCTTGCATGTTCTGTAGCAGGTCTACGTTGAAATCCTAATCGAACAGGAGTATTTTCAAAGAGATGTTCGACTGTAACAACGGTGCCTTTTGCCATTCCTGTTGGTTCAATCTCTCCTTTGTTGCCATCTTCCATCTGTATGCTACGGCCTTCTTGACCATCTGGGCGAGAAGCGACTGTGAGTTTGGATACCATTCCGATGCTTGCAAGCGCCTCTCCTCTGAAACCAAGCGTGTAAATTTCATTGAGATCTTCTGGAGATTTCATTTTGGAAGTTGCATGTCGATCTAGAGAAAGAGCAAGATCATCTTGGTGGATTCCCCCCCCATTGTCTTCAATCTGTATCTTATCGAAGCCACCTCTTTCAATAATAACATGAATCGAATTCGATCCTGCGTCAAGTGAATTTTCAAGCAGTTCCTTGACAACTTGCGCAGGACGTTCAACGACTTCTCCCGCAGAAATGTGACCAATAGTCTTCTCATCGAGTTGTTGAATTCTGTTTGGTTCGATCATTCAATCATCCCTCCAATTGTGTTTGAAGATCTTCCAACAATTTGTAAGCCTCTCTCGGAGACAAATCATCGAGATTGACATCAAGTAATTTGTCAAGCACAGATTGTTGGAGTTGTGAAGGGCCACTGGGCATGGACTCTGTCTTCTGCATTGCTGCAGCTGCGAAATATCCCATCAAAGAAGACTGCCCTGCTTCTCGTGTTTGAGGCGCTCCGTCTCTACCAGCCTTTGCTCCTTGGGCTTGTTGTTCAAGGAAAGCAAGTAAATCAGAGGCACGTTCGACCACAGGACGTGGTAAGCCTGCTAGAGCTGCAACTTGAATCCCATAAGATTCATCACATGGACCATCAGCAACAGTGTGGAGGAAATGCAGTGTGCCATCTTTTTGCGCCACCTGAACATGAACATTTGCTAAGCCGTTAATTTCAGATTCTAATCCAACAAGTTGGTGGTAATGTGTTGCGAAAAGACTGCGAGCTCCAATCCGATTACAAACGTCTTCTGTGACTGCCCAGGCTAAGGATAAACCATCAAAGGTAGATGTTCCTCTTCCAATTTCATCCAACAATAACAATGACTGTGGTGTTGCTCGACGTAAAATGTGAGCGACCTCAATCATTTCCATCATGAATGTCGAACGCCCTCTCCTCAAATCATCACTCGCTCCAACTCTGGTGAAAATACGATCTACAAGTCCAATTTTCGCCTTCTCAGCAGGAACAAGACTACCTGCTTGCGCAAGAATAGATACCAAAGCAACCGTCCTCAAGTAAGTCGATTTACCGCCCATATTTGGACCAGTAATCAAAAGAAATCTTCTCTTCTCGTCCATCATCGCGTCATTTGGAACAAACCCTTGTTGTGCTTCAAGAACGGGATGTCTTGCTTGTTCAAGATGCATTTTTTTACCCATTACAATGGATGGTTTGACCCACGAGCGTTGTCGCGCAGTTGCTGAAAAACATTGCAATACATCGATGGCGGCTACACGTGAGGCAATCTGAGCAAGATGATTGGCATGACCTCGAATATCATCTCTCAATTCACAAAACATACCATACTCGATTGCTTTCGATTTACTCTCCGCAGTGAGTAATAAATCGTCCTGCTCGAGTAAATCATCAGTCACCCAACGGTCTCCGTTGGTCATTTGCTGTTTGCGTTTCCATTCCTCAGGAACTTTTGAGGAATGAGTAGCAGTCACTTCAATAAACCATCCAATCTGTCGATTATTCTTTACTTTCAAACTCGGAATACTCAACTCCTGACGGAGCCTGGTTTCGAGATCCTTAAACCAAGTATGACCGAGTTCAGAGGCAGACCTGTAACGATCTAATTCTTCATGAATCCCTTTTCTGATTAAGCCTCCATCTCTAAGGCTCAACGGGACTTCATCAACGAGGGTCCGATGAATCTTTTCAGCGACATCGGTGAGGGCGTCCAAATCCTCGACCAGATGCGTGAGTAATCCATCTTCAGTCTCAAGGCAGAGTCGTTTGATAGCAGGAAGTCGTTCAATTGCATTCGCTGTTGCAAGAAGATCACGAGCGTTTGAACGTCGATAGTTCAATTGTGTTGACAAACGCTCTAGATCTAGCATTCCTTTGAGACATTCTCTCAACAAATCGAGTCGTTTAGATGAGCGCATCAGAGAAGATACTGCTGAATGTCTTGCTTCGATTGCCGAGACATTCGAAAGAGGTCGTAAAAGCCAGGATTTCAAGCAACGACGACCCATTGCAGTTCTGCATTTATTCATTGACCAAAGAAGAGAACCCTCGAATTCCCCCGCAAGTGTTTGTGTAATCTCCAAGTTCCGAAGTGTTGTTTGATCGAGTACCATACCCTCCGAAGTTTCTTGAATTTCAACATCACTAATTGCGATGTCATCGTGTCTGTGAACTGTAGCAAGATAATCCGCTGCAAGGGCTGTTGCTTGGAGGGCTAAGGGCGAATCATCTAGGTCAAGATGTCCAAGATCGTTTACGGATAACATTCTCTTTAGTTTTTCAAGAGAGCGTTTTGCAGGAGCTGCATGTTGGCTGATGATCATAGAATCGAGTAATGAAATCAAATGAAGGACTTCATCATCCTTTGAATCTGACAAAGTAAGTACAAGTTCACTCGGGCTCCAGCGTAACACTTCGTCATGAATTGAAGCCCATCGCCCATCGCCCTCATGTGTTGTCGCCCAAGCTTGACCTGTTGAGGCATCAATCATTGAAACTGCGACAGAATCAGTTGCAACTGAAAGCGCACAAAGTAGTGCTGAAGAGTCCGTTCCGATGAGCGACTCTTCATAGAGAGAACCTGGTGTGTAAACTCTTGTTACGACACGCTCGAGGAGTTTGGCACCTTCTCTGAGTTCTTGCTCTTGCTCAGCAACTGTGACCTTATGCCCAGCGCGTAACATTGTTCGAAGGTTGTCTTCGAGTTGATGCCATGGAAAACCAGCCATCGGGATTGGATTCTCAGCATTCTTATCCCTCGATGTTAATGCCAAACCCATGACTTCAGAACCGATTTCAGCGTCTTGGTGGAACAATTCATAGAAATCACCCATGCGGAAGAAAAGAACAGTCCCTGGATTCTCTTCCTTCAATTCGTGAAATTGGTCCATCATGCTTCTCTTTGCCATTATTTCACCTCCTCAGACACTAACCGATTTAGAGGGTAATGACGAGACATCATTAAGGTTCGCCGCGAACGTTATCCTAACGTTTCTTTTGCAGCAATGAACGATCGATGATTGTGTACAATTGTGTACCTAGCATCAAAACACCTGCGAAGATGAATAGGAAATTAAGGAAACCTCGTCCAGAAGACATCGATCCCTCAAGAGTCAAATCCAGCGAGAGGCGATCTGGTTCTCCTTCCTCATCATAGCCATGAATGTACAAGGAATCGCCTTCTATAAGAACAAACGTTGGTTGGAGAGGTAGAGCATATTGCAAATTTTTCGTTGTCTGTTCGCCCGTTTCTACATCCATTCTTAGTATAGATTTAGTACCTAATTCACCGAAAAACCAAAGGCGGTGTTCACATGCTTCGTAGACCATTGCTGTTGATGATATGTCATGGGTCTCAATAGAATCCTTGGAGATGATGAAGACCTCTTGGTCTGAGGCCGCTGCTGCGAAACCATCCTTCATTGGGACCATAGTGTGTACTTCACTTCCTTTATCCATAACTGCCAATATTCGCACTTCAGGAGCGCCTGAACCTCCGGACCATGTGATGTGAGCGAAGACAATTTTTGAACCAAGTTGAGCCGGATTGTCATCATGATAGGTGAAAAGACCTGTTGCAACGTAGGTACTCTCTTCGAGATAGATTAGATCTGTCCATGAGACTGAAGGGTCTGGCGTGGATGAAATTGTGACGCCCGACATACCCAGACCACGAACGCCTGAACCACCATCTTCTGATGTGATCAAGACTCGATTGTTGAGGATTGTATCGGAAGTATCCTTTGCAATACCTTGGATACTGAAAGACGAACCATTTCCATCATCCAAGATTTGATTGGATGGCATACCATTGACAACAGTTGTGATTGTGTTTTGATCTGCCGAGTAGGTTACTGTTCCTTCATCATCTGATTCAAAAAAAGTGACATCTCTGATGTGCTCGTCATCAAACGGTACAATGTCATTAACATCAGAAGAAGAGAACTGTTGATACATTCTCATGCCCGAACCATTCAGTAGAATTGCGGAGTGTGCACCATCCCAGTCAGAGTTTGAATGATAATCAATTTCGATGATGTGATGTCCATCATCAAATGCGAAATTTTCGTTTGAGTCAACTCCGAGCACCATGCCCTCTAAATTGCGTGTGCCACCAATGAGGAACCCTCCGATGACTACGAATACCAAAAACAGCCCGAGTGCGAGCCATTGATGTTCTGACTCTTCCTCAAGCAACTTCCTCCAGCCACTCGCCATGACACCCCCTAACGTTGAACCATTATGTTCCTTGCTCTAGAAAACCGCTATCCTTTTGAGAAAATATGTTCTTAGGAAAGCATCGGAGGGATGATAAGGGAAACATTAGTCGCATGGATGCTAGGAGTAGATGTTATGGCACGTAAACCCGCATCAATGTACCGCCGACTCAAAGGACCTGCTTATACACGACGCAAGTTTATTGGCGGTGTTCCAAACAACCGTATTCTTTCTTTCCACTCTGGAAACCGCCGTGCTGCGGAGACAGGAGGATTCGCTGTTGTTCTCGAATTGAGAGCTAACAACGATTGCCAAATCCGACACACAGCCCTAGAAGCTGCACGTGTTATCTCAAACTCCACCATCCGTAACGAGGCTGGGGCACAAGGATACGCACTTCGGATCCACACATACCCACATCACGTTCTCCGCGAAAACAAGCAAGCAACTGGTGCTGGTGCAGACCGTGTTTCACAAGGTATGCGCTGTGCTTTTGGTAAGAATGTCGGAACTGCAGCACGTGTTCGCCGTGGACAACGTGTTGTTTCTCTCCACGTCAACCCAGAACACTATCTTACAGCAAAGGATGCTCTGCGCAAGGCAGGAATGAAATTCCCAACGCCAACAACAACTCGTGTTGTTCGTGGCGCAGAACACCTCAAGGGACTCGTTTGAGCCACATGCAAAGACTGCCCGACTGGGTGGTTTGAATGCGAAGTATGATTGATGATGTGCTCATAGCAAAGATATAGGGTGAGAATATGCGAGTTGCAGTTTTGAAGGAAGACAATTGTCAGCCAAAGAAATGTAATGACGAATGTTTTCACTACTGCCCGCCTGTTCGAAACGGGCAAGAATGCATCATCATGGATGACAAATCCGGGAAACCACACATCTCTGAATCACTCTGCATTGGATGCGGAATCTGTGTCAACAAATGCCCACATGATGCACTGATCATCGAAAAACTTCCAAGTGAACTGGAAACGGATATGATACACCGTTACAGTCTTAACGGCTTCAGATTGTTCCGTCTACCAACACCTACCAAGGAATCTGTCGTAGGAATTCTCGGTCCAAACGGCATGGGTAAATCTACAGCATTCAATGCTCTTTCTGGGCGAATAATACCGAATCTTGGCGATTGGTTGAACAAAGAACCTGAATGGGAAGATGTGGTTAATTCACTTCCAAAGGGTGAACTTCGTGATTTCTTCATGGCAGTTCGTGATGGAGGAATAAAGGTGGCACTCAAGCCACAAAATGTTGACCGATTGCCTAAGCGGGTTCAAGGAACCGTCGAAGCATTGCTGCGACGAGTCGATGAACGAAATATGTTCGATGAGATGACGACTGCGTTAGGAATTGATCATCTTCTGGATCGAACTGTACAGCAGTTGTCTGGTGGAGAATTACAACGAATGGCTATTTGTGCAACGATTTTACGAGATGTTGATGTTTATTTCTTCGATGAACCATCGTCCTATCTCGACATCCACGAACGAATGCGAATTGTACGAATTATTCAAAAATTGTCCGAAACTAAGCGAGTGATTGTTATCGAACACGATCTAGCGGTTCTTGACGTACTTGCCGACCTTGTCCACATCGTTTATGGGCAGAAAGGAGCATTTGGAATATTTACACCCGCCCGTTCAACACGAACTGCAATCAACGCATACCTTGATGGATTCTTGGTCGAGGAAAACGTTCGAATTCGTGACAAGCCAATTCGTTTCCTCAAGCATCATGAGCGTTCTGTTGAAACTGGTAGTGTTGTCGTTCAATGGGGCGACCTTGGAAAGAAATTGGGTTCCTTCGAACTATCTACTGGAGAAGGTTCCGTTCATCGTTCGGAAGTAGTTGGTGTAGTCGGGCCTAACGGAACAGGAAAGTCGACAATGATCAAAATCCTAGCTGGGGAACACGAATACGATAGCGGCTGGGTTACTGCAAATGCTACGATATCATACAAGCCTCAGCATATTGATGCGGATATGGATTGTACAGTCCAGATGTGGCTTGATAGCGAATTGGGTATGCGATGGCGAAGCGGTGAATTCAACGTCAATGTCATACGAGCGTTAGGTGTTGATTCTTTGTTGCCTAAGCGTGTTAAGAAACTCTCAGGTGGTGAGCGACAAGCCGTAGCGATCGCACTCTGTCTTGGAAGGGATGCTGACTTGTACCTTCTCGACGAACCATCCGCACACCTTGATGCAAATGCACGAATGGAAGCTGCTAAGGCAATCCGTAGAACGATGGAAGCAAATGAAAAGTCTGCATTTGTTATCGACCATGACGTCTATTTCATCGACATCGTCAGCGATTCATTGTTGGTCTTCGAAGGCGAAGGCGGCGTAAAGGGTAAGGCAATGGGACCATATTCTCTCCGTGATGGAATGAATCGATTCCTGAATGATGTCAACGTAACATTCCGCAGAGATCATGATTCTAAACGTCCACGAATCAATAAATCTGAAAGTAGAAAAGATCGTGAACAAAGAGAAATTGGAGACTATTATTCGTTCAATGTCAGATAGACATAGGAAATGAAGAGAGTCTAAAGGGAACGACTACGAGTGATCAATATGCCAGTCGGTACACCTCCAAAAGGCGGACCACTTGGCAGAAGTCGTTCAAGACTCTCCGCATCGGGACTTACGACGTATTTACGCTGTACTCGACAATGGTATCTTACTCGAAAAGTTGGGATTTCATCCCCAAAATCAATTGGTCAAGTTCTTGGAATTGTCATCGAAGATGCACTCTGTAACGTCATGATGAATCGGCCGGGTCCTATGGAATCAATTGATGAATTGAGAAAATGGGCCTATGGATTGGCTGATTTAGAGGCCCAAAAGGCCTGGGATACTGGGCTTGAAACTTGGGAAAATTCCTTGTGGAAGAGGTCCGATTCAGATTGGTCAACTGTTGATGTACAGGATTTTCAGAAAAAACTCTACAATGGATTGGAACTCTTCTTGGAGGAAATTCAACAATGCTATGATGCAAATGGAGGGCCATATCTCGAACAATTCCGAACAGGTGTTGAACCCTATGATATTCCAACCCCCAAAATTGGAGCACAGCCCCACTTCCCAGTTCCTGAGAAAGTACGGTCTTTGCATGCTCGTGACTGGAACTCAGATCATCCGTTTGAGTGGATGGAAGCAAAGAGTCCAATCCAATGGAATGAGGCTTGGGAAGTTGCAAGACCGTGGTTCAAAGATCCTAGAGTCCATCAACCTCAACGAATGTTTCATCCGGAAGGATGGGCTGCTGGAGAACTGGATTTAGTTCTAAGATGGGATGGTAACATTCGTCTCATTGACATCAAATCTGGCCATTCAGGGGGACGGTTCTCGGAAAGCCTCCAGCATCAACTCAGGTTTTACGCTTGGCTTTGGGAACGAACTCATGATAAGAACCCTGTCCAAAATATGGAAGGTTGGTATCTATCATCGAAGGAAAGAATACTCTATCAAGCGCCTAGTAAAGAAGAACTTACATCGATGGATGAGGAGTTTTTCTCAATTAACAACATTATGAGAACAATGGGAGAGGGTGCCTCGATTCTACCAGCGATTGCAGAATCTGAAGAACCAGATACCACTCATGCATGTGATGGAGAGTCTGCAGGTTGTGGCTGGTGTTCATTGACGCATTCAAATATGGACTCGGCTGGACCAATGGATGATGACCTGAGAGCAAAAATGATCGAAGGAAATTCAATATCATCTCCTTGCGTTCCTCTAGGTGAAATCCCTTCTCGAGTGAACGTTTCTGGTCATTTGATTGCTCAATGGGGTCCTTTACCAAACCACTTCAACGAACCTGTACTTGGAGCAATGCTCCGCGCTGGTGAGGCTACGATCGCTATTGAGGAAGCGGAACCGGGCGCATTTCCACACCTCCATGACTCTGAACAAGGTGATGTCATCATTGAAAATGCCCTACCAGGAGTATGGAGAGACCAACCGAGGCTGTATGTGGACCAACACTCCAATATTCGAATACGTAACGAAGATGAGCCAAAGGGAACCCGGATTGGCCTGCTTCGAACGCGAGCAAATGTTGAGGGAGTTGTCGTAGCAATACGCCAACAAAATGGAGTTCGTCTCGATGCGAAACCATGGTCAATGCTCAGTTTCCATCTCTGGGATGGCGAACATATTGTCGAAGTCGTCGCTTTTGGTTCTGCAATAAGCGAGCGTCTTCGATCGATGCGGCCTGGAAACAGGCTCCGACTTATTGGTGCAGAGCTTGGCTGGAGGGCTGGTTTAATCCAACTTAGAATAGATGTCCGTAAAACAAGAATCGAGCATCAAACTCCAACCTTTACGACCAAGAGTATTTGAGGGGTGGATTTTACCACTCCGTATGCCTGTTCATTTACCAAACTCTGAATCAGATTCCATAGGGAATTTCAACAGGCTATCAGCAAGCCAAGTAAACGCTTGGAAAGCATGTCCTCGACTATGGTTTTATGAGAAAGTGCGTCGTTTAGTTATGCCGCAAATTCCGATTTTATTTGTTGGTAGAGCCGTAGAAGAAGCCATCTGTCAAACCCTGAAAGAATCTCCTTGTTTGGTTATGGCCTCAGCACCTTCAGATGTTTATGCTCCAACGCCACTTGATGATGAAGGTCGCCCAAATCGTGAACATGAAGGTTCTTGGCCAGCAGAACAACTTCTTACTCTTCCTGAAAAACACTGGCCTCAGAATAAGGACGAACTACTCGTATGGGCAACAACAAGAGTTAGAACTCATCTAAAGGCTTCATTGGAAAATATGAAAATCGAATGGTCAAAGCATGATAGAAAGGCTGGTCGATGGGAAGATGTGGATGTGGAACGATGCCAGATGATGGCAACTAATGGCATACTGATGCACATAAATGAAGTTGAAAATTGCCTCACATCGGTATCAAAAAAGATTCTGGAAGAATGGAGGAATGGTGCCAGAACTCAATGGCCTGCACCTGACGGCCGAGGATTTCAACTTGACCAACATCCATTATCCCAAGACGGAGATGTGACTTGGATTGAAGCATGGGAAATATCTCGGCCTTGGTTTGTTGACCCGGATGCGAAACCATTCTCAATGAATGCAGTTCATCCAGAACATTGGTTTCAAGGAGAATATGATTTAGTTTATTCATGGGATGGTAGTATTCGGATTATTGATATCAAGGCATCCTTAGGAAATAATGACCGTTCTGGAGATTACGTCAAACAGTTACGTATGTACGCCTTTTTATGGTGGCATACGCATGAAAAGCAGCAAGAAGTAGATGGATTAGAAATCTGGTATCTCGCTGCCAATAGTCAGAAAATGATTGAGAAGCCAACCATTGAAGAAATGGATGAAATGGGTTCTGAACTGAAAGAACTCTGGAGTCAACTCAGAGAAGTTACTCCTGATATCGAACAATGCCCTCCAAAGCCAGCTCCAATGCGTTCCTTCGAACCTGGTGGGGTTCCGTCAGACAAACCTGCAAAACAAACCCGTTGTGAACGATGCGATTGGTCAATAATCTGCCCGAATGGTACTGGGCACGATGAGCATCCTCACGGCGGAACGTATCAGTTGCCGGGATCTTATGCTGAGATTGAAGGCGACCCTATTGATGAACTTGAGGACCGACATGATATCATCGGACATGTCCATACCCTCATTCATTCACAATCTGGACGAGCACCACGAATCACGATCACTCAATCCAACAATGCTTTTGCAGACGTGCAAGTCAAGGCTATGATTCATTCAGATGGAACACCAACCGTCCCTGAAGGATTAGAAAAAGGAGATCTGGTACGTGTTGAGAAAGCCATTTTCCAACTCAATTACAAAGGAGCGATTGTTCTGAAAATAGATCCGTTTGCTCGAATTGTCAAATTAGACTCAGATGAAAAAGTTACAATGAGCCTGCTCAAACCACGTGCACGTTGGAATATTATGGGCACAGTCGTCTATAGAACAGAGAAAAGAGGCGAATCAGCACGAGGAGAATGGTGTCGCAGGGGATTGATGATTCTTGATAATACAGGAGCGATAAAGGTAGAAGGATGGCAGGCCGATTGGGGCCCTCAATACGATATGCTTGAACTCGGTGATACTGTGATCATCACGAATGTGGGCATGAATGGCTGGGCAGCATTAACAACTGGAGAAATCTATCGAGCATCAAGACTTCACATTGTAGCGGATAATTAGCCGCCAGATGATACTGTTGTAACGAGTAAATGGACATCTGAATTGAGGACTGTACTGTGAGGCAAGATTTTGTCATCATAACTCACAATCACTGTTGAAGGAAGTATCTTCGCAAGCACTAGGGCTTGTCGAAGTGTACTTTTTGGTTCAACTTCAATTGTACAATTGTGGTCTCGCCCTGCGAATGTAATCTCCATGATGATGTCTGTGAGGCATCATGCTTATGACGGTGGCGCACAGGCAAGAAACAAGCCGAGATCGCATAGCCCGGTATTGCGGTGGATTCGAAATCCACTGTCCCATGGACGCGGGGGTTCAAATCCCTCTCTCGGCGCCATCAGATGTAGAATGCATCAGGTTCTTCTGTTAATTCTCGTACATGATCAGCGGAATTCTTTGGAGCGATTTCAAGCAATTTTTGAATGACTCCAGAGGTAACATCATCTGGCAAAACAAGATTGAGAGACCAACCCTCACTAATCGATTCAAGAAGGCGAAGTGATGCATGTACGTCGCCACTTGCACCAACTGTGGTAGCCATAGCACAAGCGGAATGAATACCAAAAATAGGACCCATTGAAGCCATCAATGCAGACAT
>QQSG01000033.1:685-5651 GCA_003602665.1 Candidatus Poseidoniales archaeon | reverse complement strand
CCAATTTCAAGAAGTTTTGAATCTCTCCATAGGCGTTCAACATGGTATTCGCCTACATATCCGTAGCCACCAAGAACTTGAATTGCGGAGTCTGCGATTTCCTTTGCAGCAGTGGTTGCGAATAATTTCACACCATCCGAATCCAGACGTTGCCCTGCTGTACCAAGTTGGATGGTGTTTGCCGTATCGTAGATGTAAGCACGCATGGCTCTGTACTTTGCCCAAGATTCTGCAATGTGACGTTGCATTTGGCCAAAAGAACGGATTTGAGATCCAAATGCTTCTCGTTCTGATGCGTATCGATTCATTTCATGGAGGCTTCTTCGAGCGATACCTAGTGACATGGCTGCAAGTGTGAGTCGTTCAATCTCAAGATTACCCATCATGTGAATCAATGAATTCCCTTCTTCTCCAACCAAATTGCTGCTAGGAACAACACAATCATCGAACACAAGTTCTGCAGTGTTTGAAGCACGCATTCCTGTTTTGTCGAAGATTTTCTGGCCAACACTGTAGCCTTGCATTCCCTTTTCAACGAGGAACGTAGAGAGGAGTGGACGTCCTTTTTCATCGTGTCCGGTGCGAGCATAGACCCAAACGATGTCGGCAGGTGTTCCCTTATCATCGATGCATCCATTCGTAATCCACATTTTCCGCCCGTTTAGAATCCAATCTCCCGATTCATTCTTTTGAGCAGTTGTTGAAAGTCCTAGAACATCAGTGCCGGCATCTGGTTCTGACATGGCCATAGCCCCAATCCATTCTCCCGAACAGACCTTTGGAAGAATTCTATTCTTTTGTTCCTCAGATCCGTTTTGGGCCAAATTATTGACAAAGAGCATGGAGTGGGCTAAGTAAGCAAGTGTGAACCCTGGGTCTGAGTACGATAATTCCTCGTGTGCGATGGTTGCTGCGACGACGTCAAGTCCAGACCCGCCATATTCTTCTGGAACAGTAATTCCGAGTAGTCCAAGATCTCCAAGCTGTCGAAACAGTTCAAGATTGAATTCCTCTTTTTTGTCAAATTCATGAGCCTGAGGTTCTACAAATTCTTGTGTGAAATCACGAATCATTTCGCGAAGCATTTGATGTTCTTCACTTGGATTTGCATGATCTACCATGGACTCACCTACCTTGTCGCAGTGGTGGACCTTTTTCATGATTGTTTAATCACGGTCGGAGGGTTCTTGATGACATTTGACTTGTTTGTTGACCGATTGCAGGACGGTGTCGTGTTCGTAAAGGGGCCTTTGATTGCCTCTTTACGCGTCGTACTCTCCTTGATTTGAGTGGTACTTTTTTGGCACGTTGCCCTACATGGCGAAGTGGATTTCGATTACGCTCTTCAGGTGTAATTCCTACACCAATGTTACTTAGTACACTGGTGGCAACTGACCGATGAGATTGTCCATTTTGGGCATCATTAACGATCCTATTTGCAAGAGTTTCAAATGTTGAGTTTACTTTCTTCACACGACGAACTTCACGTTCTATTTGTTGCTCATCTTCCTGCTCTTCCATCAATGCTTTCAGCATTGATTCGCTTATTGCGTCTTGCTTGCGCTCATCCATATGCATCCCATCCATTAAGAAAATCGGACTCTTTACATATCAAGATTAGGGATGAAAAGGAGCCACGGAAGTCGATTTGGTCACTCTTCTTCACCAAGCCGGGCTTGGAAAACCGCTCTGTATGCTTCTTCTGTATCGAATTCAAGAATGATCGGTGAAATGTTTTCACAATCTTGGCATTGGTATTGTTGTCCGGTCATGAACCCCATGTAAGGATAAATTCTGATGCTCATGCATTGGGGACATGCTTTGAAAGACATGATGCTTGCTAAGAGTTTCCGCTTAATATTCCTTGCATTGATGCATTGTTGGGATATTGTTAAGCGATATCTTCTCAAAGTCCCACTCATGGATGATGAGAAAATCACGACAAGGAGCCGCATTATTGCGATGTTCTTTCGTTTTCTTGCCCTTCTTTTAATTGCTGGAGCATTGTATCTTTCGACCGACGCCATTTTCATCATCATTTTTCTTTTTGTCATTGTTGTTCCCTTTGAGAAACTCTTCCCTCGCCACAAAGGGCAAAAGATTCGAAGGCCTAAACTGGACACAGATATTGGTTATGCATTAGCTGCACCGATACTAGGAATACTCACTGGAATCGTTGCTATTGTTATTGCAATACTTAGTCTAGCATGGATTCCTGGTCTACTGATCAGGCCATATGTCGAACAAATCCCTGAACAATATATGCCTCTCATAGGTCTCATTTTGTTCGATTCGCTTGTGTATTGGACGCATCGATTCTATCATGAGATTCCCGTGTTGTGGAAATTTCATGCAATCCATCATTCGACTGAGCACTTAGACTGGGCGAGTGGGTTTCGTGGTCACCCGTTGGATGGAACGATTTTAGCACCTGCTTTCGTCTTCTTAATCACAGCTGGATTTAGTCTTGAAATAACAGGTGCTTTAGCTGCTGCACAACTCGTTTTGGGATTATTTTTGCATGCAAACGTTCGTTGGAAACTTCGATGGCTGCATCGTTTAATTATCACTCCGGAATTTCACCACTGGCATCATACAAATGAAAAGGATGCGATATGGACTAACTATTCCACCTTCTTGCCGATTTGGGACCAACTGTTTGGTACGTATTTCATGCCAAAAGACCGGCGGCCTGAGGTGTATGGTGTAACTGAAGAAATTCCTGATGGAATTATTCGTCAATTACGTTATCCTCTTAGGGAATGGAGGAATCCTCTTTGGTACCTTCTTCATCCATTTCAGACGATAAAAAGATCGTTTAAATTTGCGTTGCTTGTTGTAAAATCCATGTGGAAATCAGCGTTTCGTAAACGAGGCTCAAAGCCATGGGATGTCTATCCCAAAGCCGATTCAACGAAGTCCCCTTAATTTCATTGTCGGGAATAAGTCTTTATTCCAAACATGATTGATTAAAACGAACGACATGGGAGAAGGACTTGATTCAAATTATGATAAAGTGACAATCGCAATTGGTCTATCTGGTCTCCTGTTGTTCTCGATTTTGGGCGTAGGAGTTTATCTTCTGATGGATGATACAGTCGAAGTTGATACAGATTGGGATGATGATGGCGTACTAAATGTCGAAGATTCCTGTTCTGAGGGAGAAACGGGTTGGACCTCTTCAATTGATACAGATTATGATGGTGATGGTTGCAATGACCTACTTGAGGATCCTGACGACGACAACGATGGTATGCATGATAATCTTGACAATTGCCCAAAGGGTATTATGGAATGGACCGTTCTTACATTAGACGTTGATGAGGATGGTTGCAGAGACATTGACGAAGATGTTGATGATGATAATGATGGAGTCAATGATTCCGAAGATTTGTATCCGCTCGATCCTCTAGAATGGGCAGATTCTGATTCTGATTCATATCCAGATAATTCAGATGCGTTCCCTAATGATGCAAGTGAATGGTCCGATTATGATGGTGATGGAATTGGTGACAACACCGACGTCTTCCCACTTGATGGTACAGAATGGTCCGATCATGATCTCGATGGAATCGGTGATAATGCCGATCTCGATGATGATAATGATGGTACTCCAGACACCATCGATGTTGATGATTTCCGCGATGCAGCTATTGTCCTTAGCCTCGACTCAATCATTATTTTTCAGGATATGGACTTTGAAGATATAAGTGAATTATATCTCTGTATTTTCTTAAATGGTGAATCCATTGATTGTACATATGGTACGAATGGTCTTTTCATTAGGAACTACATTAACATTCAAACCGATGAATTAAGGCAGCTTTTTTACGATTATACGTTAGATCTTGACGAAACTCAACGTTATCACACGATCCGAGTGGAAGCATTTGATGATGATGCTCTTTTCGATGATGAAATAGATATCAATCCTGATCCTGATAAAGATGCTTTTGAGTTCATCTTTGATTCACTAACAATGTTTGACAATATGTCGATTTTGGCAGATGGTCGTGAAGACTCCAGTAATGATGATAATGGAGCCCTCAATGTAAGCATTCAACCCTTTGATATGGCCTCCCAATCAATCTTTGACTTCTATTGGGATTTTGATTCGAATCAATATCATCTGGAAACAGTATTGAACTACACAACGTATTCCTATTATCGTAGCTTAGATCATTCAATCGATTGGTCAAACGCCGAGAACTATGATGACATCATTCCACAATATGCTCGTTTCGCAACACCAGATGCTCCTTATGTTCAGGAATTGGCTCTTGAACTGAAAAATATGTCTATTCAAAGCGGATATACAACCAACATCGAAATCGCAGAATTCATCTACAGTTTTGTTGGAGCTATTCCGTATCAATATGATTTAGATTCAGAAGGTAATACGACTGAGAAACCAAAGTATCCAATCGAAATGTTGTTTGAAAATGGTGGAGATTGTGAAGACGCTTCTGCTCTCTACATCAGTTTGGTTGAATCTCTTGGTTACGATGCAGCCTTAATGCTTGGTCAAGTGAAGTCTTCTGACGATGATGAGTGGGGAGGTCATGCTTGGGCTGTGATCAATATGCCAGCAGGAACTGGTGACGGTTACTATGGCGAAGATGACAAGGCTTCTGTTTTCTATTATTTTGTCGAGACGACTGGCTACTATGACGGCAGTTCTAGCATTGGTCAAAACCCTTGGTACTTGGTGGATTATGCTACATTTTACGATGTTGGCGAGTGAGACTGAGGCTTAGCGAATCCTTAATTGAAATCGACCTTACCCTCGCATAATGAAGCAACCTCTCGCAGTTTTCCTTATGTTCGTGTTTTTATCAACACCACTTGCTGGATGTTTTGCAGAGGAAGCAGAAACAACTGAAGCTACAATAGAATCTGTTTGGAACTTCGAGAAGAACGATTTGACATGGTATCACTATGCCGATGCCGTCGATGCATGGGGCAA
>QQSG01000033.1:0-531 GCA_003602665.1 Candidatus Poseidoniales archaeon | reverse complement strand
GCCATCATTTCTTGCGATCTTATTGGAATGGTCGATGTTCTAGATTACAGTTGCGAGAATGTGTATGACCCATTCCTTCCTATTGCAAATTCAAATGATCCTTACATTTACGTTGATCCATGGACAAGTCGAATCATGAAATTCGACATGCATGCATTACTCGGTATGACCGTTGAATGGTCTGATGACGAAGGTGCAAGTTGGCAAGGACCAAGTGTTGCTACACAATTCTACTCAGTTCAGGATCACCAAACAATTGCAAGCAGCAATATGCCTGCAGCATTGTATGAAACAACATGGATGTTCTGCATCAATGGAAATGCACCTCATCCTCTTTGTTCTTCAAGCCAAGACGGTGGAGCCACATGGGGTCCAGAAACCTCTGGAGCGCCTGTTACGTGCTCTTCAGGTGGCCTTAGTGCACACCTTGTAGGAAGCATTGATGGGAACTTCTATCGTGGAAACAAAGGATGTACTGGTGAAGGTTATTCCATCTTTAGGACGACAAATGCAGGTATCTCCTGGACTGAA
>QQSG01000032.1 GCA_003602665.1 Candidatus Poseidoniales archaeon | reverse complement strand
TGTGAATTCACTCGTCTCTTCTATGCCAGCCTTCTGGCAACTTCATTGGATCGATAGGTTGAGCGGCTTTGACTCTTCGAACGATTTCTAAACGTAACGCATCAAGTCCGACTTCTTCTGTGGCACTCATTGTTGGACGGCCTTCTTGGTCGTAGAGTAGAGGCAATTCTGGCGTTCCTTTCGAGCCAGCTTCTCTCCATGCCAGTTCTTCTTGCTGGACGATATCCCATCCTTCTGGACGTGGTGTGAGGAGATCTGCCTTTGAGGTGACTACGAGCATATCAGTGCCAGGGAGCAGACGATCTACGTCTTCAAGCAAATTCAATTGTTCTTCGAGCGGTGTTCCACATGCTTCACTTGTATCAAGAAGAAACAGGACTAGAGAGCCTATGTTCTCAAGCGCAGCAATGGCTTGTTGTTCAATGGCATTCCTTCGACTCATCGGCCTATCAAGCAATCCTGGGGTGTCAACCAATTGATGCACCAATCGACGATGGGTAAAATGCCCAACGTGAATCTGTTTTGTTGTGAAAGGATAATGATTCACTTCCATATTTCCAGATGAGAGTGCTGAAATGAAAGCCGACTTCCCTACGTTGGGTGCACCACAAACGACGATACAAGGAAGCAATGTTTCGATTTGAGGAAGAGCTTTGAGAGTTTCCCGAGCCTCATTGAGCCACTTTAAGGATGGGCCAACACGTCCGAGAATCGAACCAATTCGTCCATAGGCTTCCCTACGAGCCTCATGCATCAGTTCAATTTGTGCGGTTCGTACAATCTTTCGTGTGTTTTGAGTAGCAATGCGTAGAACTTGAGTCCCGCCCCATTGAAGCATTGAGAGGTGATGGCGATAATCATCAGTACCAACACAGGCCTCAATCATTGCGAGATCAAATTGTGGAGAGTGATCTAATGACGGCCAGGTCTGAACGGTTTCCCTGAACAGTGTGTCAATGATATCTGCTGCAGTTTGGATCATACGAGTCAGTTGTTTTCTCGTACGAAAGACACGATTGTAGTCATCGACTCGGTCTGCAGCCTTTCGAGCCCTAGAGAATGCTTTGTCGAGGACCTCATCCTCAAACAGCACAGTTGGCAATTGACGCCATGTCACCTTCATAGGTACCCCATGTCATCCGGAGCGACAACCCTTCATGAACCCATCACATCAAAATGTCGTGGATGTTGTAATTGCACATTGTTCATGTAGGGTCGGCTCTCAGAGCGATACATGGCGAAAAAATCATCGAAAGTAGAACTCCCAAAATGGGCTACCTCCTTATGGAAAGAACTTGGCTCACCCGACTTGGACAGCATACAAGGGATAACCCATGGCGATCTTCTAGAGCGACGTAATGGGCTGCGAAGAGATGATATCGTTGAAATTCAGATCGATGCAAGAGCATTTCTTACGGATTCAGAACAATGGATTCGTGGCCGTTTGATCTCATCTGGAAAATCGAGTCTTGAAATTCTTGACGAAAGCGGAGCCCGTAGATTCGTTTCCCGAGATACCATTGTTCAGATTGTTCTCGTAGCTCACATGCGCCCAGCATACATCGATGACAAGGAACTCCTTGCTTATGAAAGAGAAGATATGAAGCGTCGTTCTACGCTTCACGAAAAGGTTGAGAAAGAAACCACAGGCAACGATGACGCTCATCTTTGGGGATGAACATATGGAGGCCCCAGAGGGTTGGTCTGTTGTAGAGCAATGTCTCATGCGTGAGTTTGAATTTGAAAACTTCTTGCAAGCCAAGTCATTTGTCGATGAAGTGAGTATATTGTGTGAACAAAAGAATCACCATGCTGACATCCATTTTGGATGGGGATATGTGGTAATTGAACTCACAACACATGATGCAAAGGCCATTACTGAAATGGATTATGACCTTGCAACACTGATCAATACTCTCGGAGAATGATTCAATGGCAATTGATCCTAAGGGGAGAAAGTCGCCTGGATATGACCGGCATATGTTCATTTGCGGTCACGAACGACCAACTGGATCCGCTCGTCCAAGTTGCAAGAATCGTGGAAGTCTCGAGTTATTACCACGCATCAAACAAGCAATTCGAGATGAAGGGCTTCCATCTATTCGAGTTCAAAAATCAGGATGCCTTGATTTCTGTGAGAATGGAATTGCCTGCGTCGTATATCCGGAAGGAACCTGGTATACATTATCAAATGACATGGACATTACATCCATCATTCAACATCTAAAAGATGGCACGGTTAGTACAGACAATTTGATGAAACTCGAATCTGAGTGATCAAAGTTTAACTGGTCTTGTTGCACCGCATGCTTGGCATTTCAGGAGCGTTGTTCGGTCTTGTTTTACGAAGACTGTATCAGGAGCACCACATTGAGTGCACTTGATGTAAGTATTTACATACCCGACAATTGCTTTTTTCAATCGCTTTGGTGGAATACGTCCTTTAAATCGAGCACGAGGGCCGTCTCTGGACCCAGAAGTTCCTAATTCATTCAAGATATACTGGTAAACGTGATTGTCATCACGATCCATCATTCCAACGACTTCTGTAAAGTTTCGTAGAATGGTATTCGAACCTTCAATCATAATCTGTGGTTCAGGGAGCCTCCATCGAGCACGAGAGGAGATATCCTCAGGAATGTTCTCACGTGCTCGCTTGAGAAGAGATTCATAGTCAAAGTCGCTCATGGTTCCTCCTGACACCCCTTTCTCTTCAAGGCTTTGGGTCGAAAATGGGCAAAGGATTCATGGAGGGTGGCCCTTTGGAAGGAATTGATTACGATGGTCTCAAGTATTGAAGAGTTGAAAACAATCGCTACAAACCTTCGAAAGGATGGGTTGAATTCACAACAAATTGCTGATGAACTTTCTCTGTCCCAAGATACAATTGCTTGGCTGCTGACTGGTACAAACACCGAACGGCGTCCAACGGATGTTCAAATCGGATGGCGTACAATCGGGGTCAGACCAGCACGTATCACAGCAATTGGCAATATAATGGCAGATGTGGTCTTAGAAGAATTTGATGAAGCTGAAATTGTCGTCGGGATTTCAATTAATGGAATCGCTTTTGCTCATGAAGTTGCACAAGCGCTGGATGTTGAAGTTGCGATACACAGAAATGTCGATGGAGAGCCTGGAGCTGGTGCTTTGTCTAGCAAATACGGTCAAGTTGGAGGCGGCAAGAAGGTCGTCATTATCGACGACGTATTATCGAGCGGCGTAACAATGAGTCAAACTATTGCTGCTATCAGGGCTGCTGGTGGAGAAGTGGTTCTTGCCTTGGTACTTGTCAATAAAACTGCCCGAAACGAAATCGATAACGTCCCACTGCGTGGCTTGATCCGCGCCGTCCCTGTTTAAGTGGAGTTGAAAAGATGCACTGGTCCGATGTCGCAGCCAAGCGACTTGCAGAACGTGGTGAAAAGCACATCATCTCTACTGGAATCACACCAAGTGGGGAATTTCACATAGGACACTTGCGAGAAATTCTAACAGGTGATATGCTAACTCGGGCTGCTAAGAAAGCAGGACTTGATGTTGAATTTGTCTTTATTGTCGATAGCGCAGATCCGTTGCGAAAGGTGTACTCATTTCTCGATAATGAATATGAGATGTACATCGGGCATCAGTTGAAACAAATCCCACCACCTACACCTGATGGAAAGCCAGATCATGAACGATTTTCAAAAGGAATCTCATATGCCGACCATTTTCTTGAACCGTTTAAAGAAGCTTTAGATCAAATCGATGTACGTCCAAGGTTCATAGACAATTTTGAATCCTATGCATCTGGAAAATTCTCTAACATGGCCCGTATTGCATGCAACAAAGCAGCAGAGATTCGAGAAATCATCGAACGTGTTTCTGGAAGAGAACTTTCAGAGGAGTGGTTTCCGTGGAATCCTATCGATTCAAACGGTTCCATTGATGGAATTACAATCACTGGTTGGAATGACCCATATGTCGAATGGATTGATTCGAACGGAAAATCCGGAAGAAGCGATGTCACTAAAGGGGAAGGAAAACTCCCATGGCGTATTGATTGGCCTGCAAAATGGGCCTGGATTGGAGTTACAATGGAACCTTTTGGAAAGGATCACGGTGCTGCAGGTGGTTCATATGATACCGGAAAGGAAATTATTGAATTGTTTGGCAAGCAAGCACCTGTCGATCTAACATACGAATGGATTAGCCTGCGTGGACAAGGAGCAATGTCATCCTCATCAGGAAATACAATCGGACCACTGGAAGCACTCTCCCTCGTCCCTCCAGAAATTTTGAGATACCTGATTGCATCAACCAAACCAAACAAAGCGATTGAATTCGATACGGGAATGGGGCTTGTGACGCTCGCTGACGAATTTGAACGTACAGCCTCAAGAGATTTCTCTATAGAACTAAGTAATGAAGATTTGAGTCGACGAAAAAGAGTGGCAATAGAAGATGCTCAAATCGCTGTTGAACTCTCGAATATTTCATCTTCAAATGAAGCATCAGAAGTCACATTCAGACATTTAGCACTCTTGGCTCAAACAAAATCCAATGACGATGATGTATGGGCATCAATTGGAATCCAGGACCAAGTATCTCCATCGATGATGGACCGGCTGAACAGAATGCGTACGTGGATCGAATCAAGGCATTTCCCCGAAGAATTACGTATTACCATTTTAGAAACTCCAAAGCAGGAAGCTTTGGCACTTTTGGGAGATGAAGAAAGAAGAATATTACCCCAGTTGATTGATTTGTTTACAACATGTGAATGGACAAGTAAGGGAATTCAAGCGGCTATATCAAATTCAGCAAAATCAATCGATTTGTCCCCTCGTGTGGCATATCGAACATTATACCTCACCATTATGGGAATTGAAAAAGGACCACGCCTTCCCGCAATCCTTTCTGAACTGAATCGTGAAACAATTACTTCGTTACTCAACCAATGCGTTTGACGATACAGTCAAAGAACAAGTTATTTCGAAACGTTCGACCCTAAGAATTCAAAAGAGGTCGTACTCTCCTGTTGAACATGGCAGGCGTCTATTGTCCGACATGCGAGGTCGGTGTAGAGGCTGCTGCAAAGTTTTGCCTATCCTGTGGCCATGACCTCCTTGCCCAAGGCCCAATCACTTCTACTGGTCACGATTTGAATCAACTTAAGGATGTTATTCGACACCGACAAGATCTCTCCATGGCTGAGAAATTTGACATGATTGCTCGAGTCGAAGAAGGTGCCAATCCAATCACTATGGGAATTGCCGCTGCTGCGGATGATGGAACAAATATTGACATCGGGCAAGCATTCGAGGGGAGCGGAAATGAACTTGTATCCAAAAAAGACCACGACTGGGGTCAATCACCAGCAGCGAACGCTGCTGTACGAGCAGTTGTAAGAGGTACAAGCGGCTGGGATATGATTCAAGCAGGTACCTTAGACATGTCTGAGGGTCTATTCCGTGGTGCTATGACACATGGAATGGATGCATCGACACATATTCACGATGTTGCGAGTGGAGAACATGAAGGGATTGATCCTGAAGCAATGCGAGCAATCCCCGTCCTCAAACCTCCGAAGCGAAGCTTTTGTCCCAAGTGTGGTTCTGATATCCATGCCAATACAATGCTTCAGTGGCGTAAATGGAGAGAATCATCCTCTGATGTTGTCTCAATGCAAATGGAAGCGGCGATGGAAACTGCACTTATCGAAGTCGCAAGTCATTATGTCAATGTAATTCAAGCTCTTAAAGACGAAAGAGATGATGCTGTGGCTAGGGCTGCAAAATCAACGGCAGACACAAACGTTGAGTCTCTTCGTGAGAAAATCGAAGCAGAAGTTCGAGCAGAACTTGAAAAAGAAGAGGGCACCTCTGAAAAGCCAAAATCATCAAGCACTAAGAAGTCAGAACCTGCAAAGAAAGCAGCTCCTGCAAAAAAGGCTCCTAAGAAAAACAAACCCAAATCTGGTGGAATGTTTGGTTCAAAGCGGCCAAAGAAGACCTATGAGGGTGAACCTGGCGGTAAAGCAGATTGGTTCCTTTCAGATGCATTGGACACCGTGTATGACCCACATGGCACAGGTAAAGCAATCAAAGGGGCAACAATTCTAGCACGATCTGCAGATGGGAATGTTCGAGTTCGCGATGTCGTCCGTGCATATGCCTTACAAGGTAACGATGGAATCAGTGAACTCGCTTGGACAAGTCCTCTCACACAATACATCATCGAAGCATTCGATGCGTGTTGAAATCAAATGGACCTCTTCACCATCATCACATGAGGGTTCAGATTGACGTTTGACTCAGAATATGAACCCTTTTTCCAACCACCAGGGTGGATTGTTGGTCCAATATGGGCTGTTTTGTACACAATGCTTGCCATTAGCATCTATCACACGCTAATGAATCGTGATAAATTAGAAAATATCAATCCAATCGTTTTCTTTTTCTTTATCCAACTCGGGTTAAATCTACTTTGGCCAAGTGTATTCAATTCAGCGGAGTATCTTATTTCCTTGGTCATGATTGTTTTTATGATCATATTTTCAATCCTTTATGCATACTTGACATTCAAACCATTGCCAACGGCTTCTAAACTCGTATGGCCTTACATTGCATGGGTTAGTTTTGCAACGATAATTAACGCAGCATATTACTTAGAATTTAGATGAGTTTAATATCCTCATAATGAGTATGCAGGGTATATGTTCAAGTATAATCGAAATAAAGTAACTCTCATGGATTACGAAGGTTTTACTCTCCTTGAATTGAAAACTCTTTGCAGAGAACGAGCATTAAGGGTTAGTGGTAATAAAAACGAAGTTATCATTCGCCTGATGGAACATGATGAAGGATTAGTTCCTCCGTACCAGCAACAGACACAACCACAAAATCAACAACAATACATGCAGACACCTCAACAAATTATTCACATAACTCAGAGTGGTGGAACGACAGGTTTTGCACAAGTTATTGGATCATTAATCATCATATACGGTATCTTTAGAATCGGAATGGCAATGTTCTTTTCAGCCTTTGATGAGCAAGTATTTCTGTTTGAATCATTACTTGCGTGGGGAATAGGATTCCTCTACGTTATTGGAGGAGTGATTACAATATTGGGGTATAGAAATGGGATGTTTTTGACATTAGCGACATTAATTATTTCTGGAGGCCTTTCAATAATGTACCATGATGAATGGAGTCCGCTCTCAGTTGGTCTTGATGGAACACTCCCCATCTCCTGGTCTCTCATGTGCTCCTTTACATGCTCAGTGATTGTAGGAATACCATTGCTTGCTGAATTCAATAATCTCAAGCCAGGTTGGCCTTTAGAGAATTCAGGAGGTTATCCGACAAAGTCACATCCAACTAGACAAAAGAGAGTCTCTCAGAGTCGGTCGGCCGTTCAAGATGATGACAAAGTCCTTCTTGAGTGCCCTTATTGTTCTGCTCATTTTAATGTAAAAGCAGGGACTTCTGGAACTGCGACATGCCCTGCATGCAAGAAGAAAGTGTCTGTCTGAAGATTTGTTTCTTTCAAAGAGACTCAATAACGAGTGCAATTCCTTGCCCACCACCAATGCACGCAGTTGCGATACCGTATTTACCGCCAGTACGCTTCAACTGATGAGCAAGTGTCAATGTAAGACGAGTTCCTGTAGCAGCAAGAGGATGGCCTAGGCCGACTGCTCCGCCGTTGACGTTGACCTTGTCGATATCTAAGCCAAGTTCTTTCACACAAGCAACTGCCTGACCTGCAAATGCCTCGTTAATTTCCCAAAGATCGATATCATCAACTGTAAGACCAGTTCTTTCCAAAGCCTTTCTTGACGCAGGTACTGGTCCATACGCCATGATGGCTGGTTCCAATCCAACAATCCCCCATCCAACAAGTTTAGCCAGAGGTTTGTCACCGTCTGCTGCTGCTTGAGATGCAGACTTGATGACAACTGCAGCAGCACCATCCACTATTCCGGATGCATTACCTGCCGTTACTAAGGATTCAGGACCGAATGCGGTTGGTAATTTTGCTAGCGATTCTTCAGAAGTATTGTGTACGACGTGATCTTCGTCCTTCGCAGTAATAATCGTCTCACCTCTTCGAGATTTAATGACAACATCAACAATCTCTTCTTCGAAGATTCCATTCTCTATAGAAGATAGTACTCTTTGATGTGAACGTGCAGCAAATGCATCCGTTTCTTCACGGGTAACACCCTTTCTTGCACATATCTCATCGCTCGTTTGCGCCATGTATTTACCACATGTCAAATCTTGAAGATTCGTCATCATGTAATCTTCTACTGGAGGGGACCGGCCGAGTTTCCATCCATCGCGAGCGCCGCGAAGTACGTGAGGCGCTTGTGAAAGATTCTCCATGCCACCAGCAACAACTGTTGATGCTTCATCGAGCATGATCATTTGAGCACCCGTTACAATCGATTGTATACCTGAGCCACAGATACGAGAGAGTGTTAACATAGGTACTTCTTGGGGAATTCCAGCTTTCAAACCTGCATGTCGTGCACCATAGATTGATTGCGAACATGTTTGAAGAGCATACCCCATGACAACATGATCGACGTTCGATGGATCTGTATTCGTCTTTTCAAGGGCTCCTTGAATGGCAATTGCTCCTAATTCTTGAGCACTTACAGACTTGAGAAGTCCACCTTGCTTTCCATCTCCACGCTTTCCTCCAACCCATTCACAAAACGGTGTTCGAGCGCCGCCAACCAGTACTACATCTTCTGCCATGAACATCCGAGTTCAACTCGGGTCATCAAGGATACGCTTGGATGATTAGAGATTCATTAAGGAAATGATGATTCCACCAATGGTTAAACAAAGCGGGACCATCATGATTTCAAATGCTGAACGCATCTTCCCAAGATTGGCCAATTCAGAACCTCTGTGAAGAGTAGCTTTGATACCAGGGGCATCTTCACCGACGACTTCTAACAATGTATTCTGCAGTGTTCCGTCAAGACCTTCATTTTGAATTTCTTCTTGAGGACGACTACGAGTAGTACCAAGAATGTAAACTGGATTCCCTACACGTAGAGCATACACTGTCCATCGATGTTTGCGGATATCTCCACCAGTAAACAGACGAGCAGCGAATTCGGAACCGATTTCTTTACGCAAACTATCTGCGTGATTCGATTCCCATCTTCTAAGATAGTTTCCAAGATCGGCTCTCTTGAATGTAGAAGGATTTACTAAAATCCCACCTGTTCCATCATTAAGTATGAACGGGACCGCTCCACTGTCAGAACGAACTGTTTGCCAATGACATTCTGTTTTCGTATTGCCTTCACTGTCGGTTGTTTCTTTGCATATTTTAACTTCGTACTGCCAATTAAACTGAACACAGTTTGGTATGACTCTGTTCGGATGACCATCAACAACGACTCTCAAAACCCCTGCTCTTGAGGGACGGACTTGGCCGACCAATTCGGGGTTTCCAACTGCCACTGAACGAACAAGGCTCGTCGGTGTATCAGCCATTTGACGTTGCATTTTATACTGAAAGTATCCAATGAGTGTCCAAATAATTCCGACACCCAAAACGATGTATGCTATGTAAGTAAGATCATCTGATACTTTTTCGCTCCCATCTTCAGTTATTATCGTTGCAACTCCATTATTTTCTGAAATGAAGAAACCTGNAGCAATGCAAACTCCGATTACAAATGTAATCATCATCACGCCATAGGTCGAGAACACTGCCGGCCTAGGGGTTCCCACATTCACTGGGTGCTCAGGCAAAGGAGTTCCATCACCATGAGGTAGATATTGGTCTTGATTCCAAGTCGCAGGACCAGGAGCAGGAAGGATCCAGTCACTTGGGTCAGTTGTTGGAGTGAAGGTTGATCGCCCCATCCACCAAGAATCAATTGAGTATCCTTTATCCAAGGCCTCAGCCTCGAGAGATTCTGGTTGCGGTGCACTTTTCCTAACCTTGTGAAGGTCGGCTTCCAGAGAACCAGGAGAGCATAAAGCGATGATAAGAAGCCCTACAAGAGAAATAAGGGGGTTCAAAATTCCAGCAAGAAGCAGTAAGACTCCAATTATCCAGCCAATCCAGCCAATCCAGGTGTAAGGTAATGTTAACTGAAAAAGGCCTCTATCGAGACTCATATCTTTGATGTCCATGTATAATCCAATGGATGCAGGTTTAAGTTTGTAGCGAATCTATTCCTTTTGAATACCAATAACTTTGACGAGTATACGTTTCGGCCTTTGTCCATCAAATTCAGCATAATGAATTTGCTCCCAAGTGCCAAGATGAAGTCTTCCATTTTGAACAGGCATAGTCACTTGCTGACCCAAGAGTTGGCGCTTTAGGTGAGCATCCCCATTATCTTCGCCAGTTCGATGATGTTCATATTCAGGACCGTTACGCCCATCTTTTCCGTGATATGGAGCTACTTTCTCCAACCATTCCATTATGTCCTGATGAAGGCCTCTCTCGAGGTCGTTTACATAACAAGATGCCGTAATATGCATTGGATTGACTAAAACGAGCCCATCAATGACATTGCTTTCTGTAATGATTCTTTCAACCTCTTCAGTAATGCACAGTATCTGGTAACGTTCCTGAGTATGTATCGTGATTTCTTCAACGTACGTGCAAAACTGCCCTACGTTTCTTTTGCCCAAAGTAACACGTCCTTATTGATTCGAAAGCACTTCATTTGACCATTCGATCGTACCTGTTTTTTCTTGTTTTAAGGGTTCCATAAGAGTATTATTTGCCATGAGGGGAATCGCTGCTAGGAGACCACATATGGCATTGCAGAAAAGTTGACCACCAATTGCCAAACCTAGGAAGATGGATTTGTCGACTTCCTGCCCGTCTGGTGCATCTGGCATAGGCTCAAGGAAAGCAATAATAATTCCTAAAACGAGACCTACTGAAAGAAGACCCCAAGTCAAATGAACCCCAAACTTTTGACGATTTGTTATTGCATACCCTGCATAAATGAAGCCAAGGCCAAAGACTATCGAAAGGAGGCTGAAGAGATAATCATACCATTCCATGGATGCATCAACCTGACTCGCCTCTGGAAGGAGTTCATTGATGAAAGCACCACTAATGGTAGATAAGATCTGCAGTCCACCCCAAATTATGACAAAAACACCAATCACCTTAGGAGCGGAACTAGGTTGCTGCATGAGTATCATCTGATGTTGAGTGCCTGACATATGCTGAGGCATGCCGGTAATCATTACTGGTTCAGAATCTTGATTATCAGAAATCATCATGCTTGGAATCGATTTCTCTTGGTCCGATTCAACATTTGCCCAGAAGTCGTCCTTCTCTTCCATGTCAATACCATAGAGGGGTGATTTATGAATCATCGGTCTTCTTCAAGAAGGAAGACTGGTTCGCTTTGTATGGGGAGATGGCATGACAAACGTTCTTGTGGTTTACAAGAAAAACTTTGAATCCATCCATGACGACAGTCTTGACCACTTGAAATCAAGCCTTGAAGATGCGAAATCTAACCATCAATTACGGGTTGAGATTAGAGCAAGAGAGCGTGTAAGACGAGCGGATTTCATCGGACGTGATCTCGTGATTGTCTTAGGTGGTGACGGAACTCTCACATCCATCTCGCATAATATCGATGAATCGACTCCGGTTATGGGAGTAAATTCTCACCCGAAATCAGATGACCCTTCTGGAAGTGTAGGATTCTACATGGATTCGACACTCGACACTTTTTCTCAGGATCTAGAGAGAGCTTTGACTGGAAAAGCAATTGAGAACAATCTTCCTCGATTGAGAGCTATTATTGATTCTACATCTGGGAACAGGTACACGACAGACCCTGCAATGAACGAATTACTTATCGCAAATACCCACCAGTATGCTCCAAGCAAATATCATCTTCGAAGGGGTGATAAAAATACAGATCAGCAAAGTAGTGGACTTATCTTCTCGACTTGGCTTGGACAAGGTGCTTGGTTTTCGCATAGTCTTGACCCTAAGAGCTTGTCAGAAATCCGCAAGGTTGTCGAAAAGGGTGAAGAAGATACACATTATTTTGTTTTAGCACGTGATTTAGATCATCAAATGCGAATCGATGAAAGGTGGTCATGGCTCGATTGGACTGAAACCACAACTCAAATTTTGAGTGATATGCACAGAGGTTATGTTGTCCCGGATGGATGGGACGAGGTGCATTTCAATAGAGGCGCATCCATCTCTGTAGACCTAAATGCTCCAAAATTACGATTATTGACATTCCGCCAATCTATGAAAGAGCGGCTCCTTGAGTCGGTGAACCTTTGAGGTGAATCGATGACCAAGAATCAAGGTCATCTCAAGGTACTAGGCGTGGACATCGGGGGATCTTCCACCAAATTCTGTCTCATTGACAACGAATCTAAATCCATACTACAGACAAGTACTGCGCCCCATAAAGATGGGCATGGTATTGATGCCATCTGTTCAAAGATCATTCAACAAATCAAGGAATGGAAATTTGAGGGAAGTATCGGAATTGGTTTCCCAGGCATCGTCAAGAACCATGTCATTGTAGATGCACCTAATTTAGGAAACATATGGAACGGGCTTGATTTCAAAGCCTATTTCAGACCGCACAACATTGAGGTAACTTCTGTGCTAAATGATGCAGATGCTGCAAGCATGGCAATGATTGAACAGAGTCAAGATTGGACTGAGAACGATATCTTGTGTCTTACAATAGGGACTGGAATTGGTTCAGGATGGATCTCAAAAGGTCAATTAATCAAAGGAACGGAATATGGTCGCGAATATAGTTCAGAGTTACAGTGCACACTGGAACAATGGGCTTCAGCCAAAGTGATCAGAGAAGAAGGATTACCGCTTCGTGAATGGCTCGTTCGGTTTTCAGATGTTCTTGACATCCTCATTCAAAAGTATTCACCAGAAGCGATAATGTTGTGTGGAGGAATTACCAG
>QQSG01000031.1:8439-16346 GCA_003602665.1 Candidatus Poseidoniales archaeon | reverse complement strand
TCGTATCTATTCCACAAAGGATATCTTGGGCGCGCACCTGAGCAATTCGCATGAATAGTTGAAGTGATTGTTCCAATTTGTATCTCAAGCGATACATGTGAGCAGGCCTACCTCGATTGGTTTGATTAATAGCACTGTGAATAATAAGATTCATCTCACGGAGTTCATTTATTGCTATGCTTACATCTGGCTGACGTAAGTTACACCGGGTCTGCAAATCTCTTGATGTTGAAGCTCCATGGTAATGGAGGCATGTAAGAACGCTTGCCGTGTGTGTTTGTATCCCAAGTTGGATAAGTTGTTTGCAAAGAGAATCATGTAGGATTCGTATCTCTGAATTGTTGCTAGGTGGTTCATCCATATTTGCTCCATATAATTACCATATTTTAACTTCTCACCTGCATGAGTCGTGATTTTTTGCATTTAATAGAAAAAACCAATTATAATAGGCTCTGAAAATTAGAGCCAGATTTTAGTTCTATAGAGATGATATTAGACGCAACTTCTTCTGATTCATAACTTCAATAACATCAACACTTGATTCGAAGCATCTTCGCTTTAGATTTGCATCTACTGTCAAGAGCGGAATGTCATTTTTTGTTGCATGTTCTAAAAGCAAATCATCCGTATGTCCAGAATCCTCATCGACAATTGTTGATCGTTGAATAAGGAGTTCCAGCATAATGGTATTTCTTAGGTTTCTTTTTTCTTGAATAAGATTGAGTTCTTCCAATACTGATGTTAAGAGTATGAAATGTGGAGGGCCTACAATTGAAGACAATGCGCTATCAATATTCAGTCCAGCATCGATGAGTGCGACCCATCCGCAGGCATCAATGAGCACATCGCCCATGACAAAACCTCACTGGATGGTCCCGTGGCCAATCAATCTCCATCGTGCGCCCACTCTTCTTGAGAGTGAGACACGTTGGCCTTCATCTGCACAGATGGGAAGTCGTAGGTGGAGTGTAGCTTTACCTTTCTCCGCACCCTTCACGACACCTACTGATGTTGAAGTTGCTACGTTTACCATCAACATCTCATTGTTTCGAAGAGGATATATCTTGTCGGCTCCTTCTCCATCACCTGAAACCATAGTTTCCATGAGTTCTACTGAGATTGAGCACTCTGTTCGAATGGTAGGTAATTCACCTTTCTTGGCAAGGACCTGTCCTGAGAGGTTGTCTGCAGTCGTAATTGACGGATCGAGAAGAGTTCCGAGACCACACAAGCCTCCTGCCATCATGACGTCGCGCTTTCCGCCTCCGCCTTGCATGCTTGTGATGGTTGTTTCAATGGGTTCCCATCGCGTTTTGTTCCCTTGTTCGATTTTTCGTCCAGGTCCAATGATGATTTCATCACCCTCTCTGAACGCACCTTCGACAATTGAGCCCCCAATGACGCCTCCTGTCAGTTTGGCAGGACGTGTGCCTGGGCGGTTTACATCAAATGAACGAGCAATATGCATTACTGCTCGCTCATCTTCTTGACGGTTTGGAGTTGGAATGGTTTGTTCGATTGCTTCGATTAGGATGTCGAGATTTACATCGTGGTGAGCAGATACTGGGATGACGGGAGCATTTTGAGCAATTGTTCCTTCTAGAAATTCCTTGATTTCGTTGTAAGATTCCATTGCTCTTTCTTTGGTGACGAGGTCGATTTTGTTTTGAACAATAACGATGTTTTTTATTCCCGCAATTTCCAGTGCCATGAGATGTTCTCTTGTTTGTGGTTGAGGACATGTTTCATTTGCAGCAACCATCAACATAGCACCATCCATAATGGATGCCCCAGTGATCATGATTGCCATCAATGTCTCGTGACCAGGTGCATCGACAAAGGATACAACCCGTTGAAGTTCAGAATCAATGTCTTTCCCACCCTCAGGGCGTCTGCCTGTAGCATAGTATTGGCCAGAGTCAGTTTTGTAGAATGCAGTATCTGCATATCCCAATTTGATTGAAATACCCCTACGTCGTTCTTCTGAATGAGTATCGGTCCAAACTCCCGAAAGAGCTTGTGTAAGAGTTGTTTTTCCGTGGTCGACGTGTCCAACAAGGCCAATATTGACTTCAGGTTGGGATGGAAGCGTTCTTGCCATGCTTCCATTCCTCCTTATTCAACGATGACCCTCTCGGGTTTCACTCCGCAGGTGCTGCACCTTCGCCCGCACCGAGCAATGTGTCAAGTCCGATGTTTCCTGCATCGACAACTTTCAGGTTGATTTGGCGTGTGTCTTGAGTGATTGTGTTTCCACGGAATACTCTGCGCATTCGCATACCTTCAGGCTTGTATCGGAAACGCTTCTTTTCCCCTTTCTTCGTCTTTGAAACGAGGTAATGTCCTTTGAAACCGGTTGAAGCGGTGACAAGAATTGCTTGTCGGGAACCGCCTTCGAGGTCACGACGCATTGGAGTGCCAGTTTTGTCTGAGCCTCCGGTAATTTCGAGTTTGTAGCCAGTAAGAAGTGATTCACCTTCGCCGACGAAGACACCTTCGATTACATCACCGATCTTCTTTCCGAGTAATTGCGCATGGTTTGTACCAGAAATAACCGTCTTGTATGACGGTGAGTACGTCTTTTCCTTACCACTGGTTGTGGTTCGAGTCAACTTGGTTGTGGTGTCATTGACCACTGCAACAAATGAGTTTCCTTCAGCCATAAAGCATTCCTCTAGCAACTTAGCGACAAACGACCCCTATTTAGCCTCACCGCATTGGATTCAATCATCACCGATTCAGTTTTTTGACAACACGGCCTTCAATTCTACCAGCAACATCCATTGGAAGAGCATGCGGCATCGAGATATGGGTTGTTCTCCCACGACCATCACCAACAGTATCTACGCGTGTATCAATAATACTCAATTCCTCAATTATTTTGAGATATTTCCAAACAGTTGTGTGGCTTCGAGGCTTTACTTCATACTCTTCACAAACAACCGCATACATTGATTCAACATCCTTGCTCGTCATGAATTCAGTTTTTCGTAGGCGTCGGCAAATTCCCAAAAGAACCAGCATAGGGTGTCCAGTTAACTCATCAAGAACATCTTCAGGCATAACTTGAGGTATGGATTTAGCCCGTGTTTGAACATGCTCTGGTTCAAGCATTTCTCTCCCGTCGGATTCTGCATGTTCGACTGCACCATTGAGTAATTCGATGACTTGACGCGCATCTCCTGAAGGAGCTGCGGAGGTTGCAATGAGTTTGAGAATTTCTTCTGTCCAGGATTGTGGATTCAGGGAAGCTTCTGCTCGCTGACGAGTAATCGCTAGTAAGCCCTCGTAGTCATATGGTGGAATCGGTAAATGATTTGTGTGACCAAAGCGAGAAATGACTGCATTTTCAAGCACGTCAAGGACCTGTTCTTGACTGATTAGGATGAGAGATATCGTGCCACTACCCTCTTGGTCTTCGTCAATACGAAGGAGTTGGTAAATTAGGTCATTCCCAGATTTTCGCAGAAGGTGATCAACCTCATCAAGTACAATAATCAAATGGCGATCATTTGATCGAAGCAGACGTCGAAGGCTGTTCAACAACTCACCCATTGAAAGTCCTCTATCAGGGTGTCCTGCATCTAGGGTCTGAACAATACGTTGTGCAACTCGGACATTTGTGGTTGCATTTCTGCAATTGATGTGGACGCTTCGAATCTGGCGTTTATTTCTAAGGTGGCGTTCAATATCACGACAAAAAGTCCTCGCAAGCAATGTCTTCCCGCTCCCAACAGGCCCTGTTATGACAACGTTTGCACTGCTGTTCGGATGGGCTATCGAATGAAATTTTGCAGCGAGATTACCTTGAATATCTTCGCGACCAACCATGGCTTCTGGTATGAAATCAAAATCCAATGGACCAGGGTCTAGAAGGATAAAACCAGAACCAATTCTATCGAGATAGTCGCTCATGCTGGTTGGCTCTTGTCGCCAACCGTTCTTGAACACTCGTACTCAATCCGAATGAAAAGTAGAGTCTCAGGGTATCTCATCGAATTGATATCCCATTTCCCATTTCTTCTCACCAAGGGCTACTTCGAGTTCGTATGGAGTGATCAGTGGTTTTGCATACTTGACGGCATCATCGATAGCAATTCGAGGGCAAGCTGTGTTCACAAATGCATCTACGGGATAGAAGTCAATGAGTTCTGGACCAACGTGTTCGAGAGCGAGAAGATATCCTTTCTTACCATGCTTTTCGAGTAGTCTTTTCATTCGAAGAGCGAGTGTTCTACGCATTTGACCAGGCTTTTCTCCAATCAATATTCCAAACCGATTTGCATCCATTGAGGACATGATAAGTCCAGAGCGTTGCCGAAGAATGCGTTCAATGCGTTCAAAGGACATTTCGATTGCATCACCTGAGTAAGGATCGAGCATAGCAAGTGGTTTTCCTGTATGCAAAACGAGACCAATTGGATGGAAATCCCCACTCCCGAGGAAGAGATAATGCCCAATCGTATCATCATCACCGGAATAGTTGCAGCCAAGAACTTGACCGGGGAATGTCAAACGTGCTCCACCCATTGGTATTGTTACATCGTATCCGGCTTTTTCGAGACGGTCATGGAAATCTGGTAAAAGGTGAAGGTGCTGAATACTTCCTACAAGCCCTAATTTCGTATCTTTGAGGGGAGTCATTCTTCCGACAGCGTCCATAAATCGCTCTTGAGCTTCTTCTTCAGAAAGGTCAGTCTCAACATTTTGATTTTCCATTCTGCCTTTGGCAATGGCAAGATGCTTGTTTAGCATTGGAATGACTGGAGCTAAGTCTGGATCTCCGTCGTATGTGACGTCAATAAACTGGGTTGGCATACCCGATTCGATGTTCATCTGAGAGTGACCCATGTGAGCGACTAATTCCACACCCATCATCTGCATTTTATCATGAACAAGATCGCAGGCACCATAACAAGGATCGGCAGCAAGTACGACTTTTGCACTTGAAGCAGTTTCGATTTCATCCATCATTTCCAATGCTTGCATTTTCAATCCTTCTGGAACTTGCAAGGCTACTAGGCGATGATCATTTTCCTGGATACGTCCAATTAATTCGTCGAGTTTGAAATCGTGTCTTTCTAGGTCCATTATACCACCTCATCAAGAAGAACTACCTCTGCGCCGTCCATTGTTAAACGTACAATGGATGATATATCGATAGTTGGATATTTTCTTTTGAGCATTTCAAGACCAGGTCCTTTTTCGACAACAGCCACAATTGTTGTGACACTTGCGCCCGCTCTCTCGACGCCCTTAATGACAGCATCGAGTGTTCCTCCGGTCGAAAGTACATCATCGACAATCGCAATTGATTCGCCTGGATTTATATCGTTAAGATACATACTTCCTTTGGAATAGCCAGTGTTTTGATCGATTACAATCTCTCCATCGAGTCCATACGAACGCTTCCGGGCAACGACTTGTGGTAATCCAGTTCGTAAAGAAAGGGAAGAAGTGAGCGGTAAGCCCATGGCTTCGATACCAAGTAGTAAGTCGATTTTACTCCAATCCACTGAGTCAAAGACAAGGTCGACAACTGCTTGGAATACATCTGCTTCTAGTCGAGGTACTCCATCGGTAAGTGGATGGATAAAGTAGGGGTAGTCTCCTTTCCAAACAACAGGAGCCTCCTTGAGTGAGGCTGATAGGCGTTGGATAGCATCGAACATGATTCCACGTCTGTACTCAAATCTCAGAGAGATACTCGACGTATTCATCTGGTTCGAGTAGGTTCTCCATGTCCAATTGGAATGGTTGTAGGACAAGAATCCACCCAAGATCGTATGCGGATTCATTGACGAGATCCGGGTTGATTTCAACCTCTCCGTTTACTTCAGTAATTGTTCCTGAAAAAGGAGCGCTGAAGGCAATTTTTTCTTCTCCTGTCCATAACGAGAACATATCTTGTCCTTCATCAACGATAGTTTCGGCTTGCGGGAGTATCACGCGAAGTACTTCGCCAATTTCTACACCGAGAAATTCGCTAATACCGACCATGATCTTCTCATCATCTTTTTCTTGATACCATAAATGGTCAATCGAATATTTACGATTGTGGGCTATGTTAAATTCAACGACTTCTTCATCCAAGTCATGTCACCTACTCGCGGCTCTTTCAACTCCTATTTGAACCATCGCTATTTCTGATGTGACACGGTGATTGCACATTCATTAAGAGAGATGCGCCCTTGCGTCGTATTGGTGAGAGTTTGGATTACAAATCTACAGACGAACAAGACATGATTCGAGAAATGGTTCGAGACTTTGCCGAATCGGTTTTAGCTCCGACTATCGAACACCGAGATAAAAATCAAATTCCCCCTTCGGAAGAATGGTCTCAATTCATCGAGTACGGCCTCCAAGGTGTTACAATCCCAGAAGCATACGGCGGCTCTCCGGTGGATGATATCTCTGAATCAATCATTGTCGAAGAACTTGCTAGAGTAGATCCTTCATTCTCTGTAATGTATTGTGTTCACGTAGGCTTGTGTGCTAAAACGATAGCACTTCATGGTGATGAATATCAAAAAGAAACTTATCTGAGCAGGCTAGCAGCAGGCGATGTAGGTGCGTACTCACTCTCAGAAGCAGGGGCTGGTACTGATGCCGCAGCAATGACTTGTAAAGCAAAACTTTCTGACGATGGAACACATTACATCCTGAACGGTGAGAAGATGTGGGTCACGAATGGGGCGCAAGCAAAAATCATCGTTCTCTTCGCAAAAGATGTGGATCACCCTGATTATGGTGTCAAGAAACATGGTGGGACAACTGCATTTATTGTTGACTCCTCTTTCGAAGGATTCAGTGTTGGAAAGAAGGAAGATAAACTCGGAATCCGCTCATCTGACACCTGTACGCTCGTTCTTGAAAACTGTAAAGTTCCCGTTGAGAATATCTTGAAGGGAGCTGGAAATGGATTCCCAATTGCAATGAATGCCTTGGATAACTCACGAATTGGTATTGCTGCACAAGCTCTTGGAATTGCTCAAGGAGCCTACGAAGCATCGCTACGCTATGCTCATGAGCGAGAGGCTTTTGGTAAACCAATCGCACATCATCAGATGATTATGGGCTATCTTGCAGATATGGCCACCAAAATCGAAGCATCGCGTCATCTCGTCTACAAAGCCTCATGGTCTAAACAACAACATTACGAGCATGGTGGTCCACGTCATTCCAAAGAAGCAAGCATGGCAAAATTGTATGCAGGAGATACTGCAATGTGGGTCTCAGAACGAGCAATACAAATTCATGGCGGATACGGATATACCAAAGAATTCCCTGTAGAACGGTTTTTCCGCGATGCTAAAATTACCCAGATTTACGAAGGAACTCAAGAAGTCCAGCGTATTGTGATTGCACGAAGTCTTCTATGATCACTTGTATTCATACGAGTGTACAGAGAAAATGGCACGCTTTCTGCCTATGTTCCAGTTTGAGATTTGAGCATCGATTTCAACTACATGGTTCATCTGGAAACCGGTCACGGAGTCGTTTGCTTCAGATTGGAAAAGAAGCTCTATTTCTACTGAATCATCATCCACGAGTTTTCCGATGATAGTTTTTCCGTTTTTGAAAGGCATAGGAGCAAGAATGGTCGATTCTATTTTTTCAATTTTTACTAAAAAGTGATGACGAGTTGTCGTCTTTTCCACAGCATCTCTTATCTGGCTGCTCAATTTCATTGAATTCAATGAATTAATGATTTCTAGAGGATTACTTTTTGCTGCTGATGTTGAAACTGGAATTTTAACTTCAACAACTTCTTTACCTTCTTCAATTGGTTCGTTTACAACGATTTCTGGAACTTCTTCGAGATCCATATCAAGTTCTTCCATTGACTTCTCAAGTTCTTGTTCAGCAACAATTCGAGCCGCCTCTTGTTCAGCAGCCAAACGAAC
>QQSG01000031.1:0-8322 GCA_003602665.1 Candidatus Poseidoniales archaeon | reverse complement strand
AGGGTCTGGTATTCCCAGAGGTAATCCAATCTGTTCAAAATAAGTGAACAAATCCCCAACAGTTACGACTTTGTCGTTATCAGAATCAAGGAGTGTGAGGAGTCCATTGATAACCCACGCAGGGGGTGAAGTCCCAGTTGTTTTTTCTAATGCTGCAGAGAGTTCATGAGGCTGAATGACTGCATCTTTGTTGGAATCGATCGTATTCGCAATTTCTGCTCCAGTTAGGCCAGATCCGAGTAACCAACTTGTGAATTGTTCATTCAGTTGTCCAATCATCGGGTTTGTGGAAACCATTTGTTTGATGTGATTTCGCATTTTTTCTTGGACCATATTCTTAGCTGCGGACATAGTACTCATTCACTCCATATCGCCGTATGGTATCAAACTGCCTCCTACGGGAATTGGAGTTTTGGCCAATGAGCAAACTCATCCTCATGCCAAGATAAGGTGCAAAGAAGGGTTTCAATTTGCTCTAGGTCCGTAAGATTTCGAGCAATCTGTTCACGATGCAGCCAGTTCTTCAGAGCACCAAGTTTTGGGCCTTGTTGCACGTTTGTATGGGACATAATCCAGTCGCCAGTGGCCAATGACTTTGACGATGGGCTTGTAACTAATTCTTCGCTTCGAGAAATACATTCATGAATCTCACTCTTGGAGTGTCCACCTTGATTTAACGGTGCGAATAGGGCTTCAACTCGAAGATGTTGTTGAGCCCAATTGCCCAGCACATATTGATGTATACGTAGAGTTGAATCTAAGAGTTCTGGTATGTGTCCTAGACAACGATGTCGGAAAATGAGCGTTTTCTTTTCTTGATTACTAAGTTTGAGAGATTTGCTTGCTTGTTCACATGCAGTAATTGGGGCATCATGGAAGAGTATGACCAGTCTATCGAGCACATCATCTCCTTCAAGCGAATCGAGTAAGGATATACGATAATCATCAAGCATCCAATCGAAATTAAAGATTTGACGAAGGATACCATCATCTGCCATTTGCTGAAGTATTCTTGAAGCGTTTTTTCCAATAAGGATTCTTTTCAATTCAGACCAAACTCTCTCACCGGCTATTTTCGAAAGCATGCTTCTCGTTGACCTCAGAGCGTTTGCTAGGTTTGGTTCAGGTATCCAAACACCAGCTATGCCCTGATCCATGAAACGGTAGGTTCGAAGGATTCGTAATGCGTCTTCTGAAAGTCTTGCCTTAGGTTCACCTACTGCACATATCCGTTTTCTTTTCAGGTCTTCAAAGCCTCCGTATGGATCGTAATATACGCCTTTTTTGACATCCAATGCCATCGAATTCATGGACAGATCTCGACGAGACAAATCAACGGAAAGAGAGAGCCCCCATTCGACTTCATCTGGTCGCCGTCCATCTCCATAACCCTTCTCAGTTCTTAGCGTAGTAATCTCATAAAAATCGCCTTTTGAACGGAACGTGATTGTACCAAATTTCTCGCCAGTTGGAATCATATCAGGGTACATCTTCATCTTTTCAGGGATCATGGTGGTTGCTAAATCATACTCAACAATTGGTGATTCAAGCAATGCGTTCCGTATTGCTCCTCCTACAATCCAAACCGAGTGACCTTGTTCTTCAAACCAATCTACAATCTTCAGTAGACTCTCTGGAAGGTTCTGAACCATCCGCCTGAGTTCTGGAGTGAGGGCCTTTGCATTGATGCCGCTTGTCGGTTCCATACATCTCCCTCATGCTAGCCGTTACTCAAGTAAGAAAAAGCATTATCCCGTGAATTTGTTTGGGAAGGCCATGGCTTGGGATGAATCTGATGTGCGACTTGTTCCTCTCGAATGGCTCAAACCTCATGAAGAAATCAAAGTTAAGAATATGAAAAAGTTACTCGATATGACTCTTCGATGGAATGGATTCACTAAGCCCCTAATTGTTGACAAAACAACCGGAGCAATTCTCGATGGTCATCATCGCCACGCTGTTGCAATGCGGCTTGAACTTGTCAGGATTCCTGTAATCGTTGTCGATTATTTCGAGAATGAATCAATCGATATTGAATTGTGGCCTGCCTCAGAACTCAAAGAAATTTCGAAGCAGGACGTCATAAACATGGCTTTGTCCGATCATTTATTTCCTCCAAAAACAACTCGTCACAGGATCGCAGATTACTTACCGCCAATCCACGTGTCTTTGGAAAAACTGTCCCTTCTAAGCCCTACGACTTCTGAAGAGTCTGAGTAGTAGCTTTCCAGAACCTGTTTCCTTCACAAACAGAGACAGTGGGAGACTTTGGCTCCGTTATTGGAGTTACGTTCATTTCTTGTATGATTGAACTACGAGAATAAAGGATGGTAATCTCTCTCTCAGTATTCCCCTTGAGTGCACTCTTTAGTTGCTCAGAGGAGGTAATTCTCTGGCCATCGATTGCAATAATCTCATCTCCAACTTGCAAATGTTCCCGCACTGGTGATTCTTGGAGATGTGATGATACAAGCAACTTGTTATTTTGATTACGTAAGTTAATTCCAAGCCAACCTTGTTCAAAGTCCTTCCATGCAACATCCTCAGTTCCCTCTTTACGCTCTTTTGTCTTACTCGATTCAAATGGAATCCCGAAAAGGGCGAAAGCATGATCTAAATCCAAAACTCCTTTTTGAGTGGTAAGTTCGTCAAGGAAGCCGCCGAGTCTTCTTCCTCCTCGTAGAGATGTCAAGGCCTTTCGGATATCCTTGTATTGTATTCCTCTATCTGTTTTCTTTTCGACATCAATATTGTGTTTATGATAGAGTTCTGCCATGAGATCTCCAACTCCAGATTCTCCATTTGATCTCTTACGAAGTTCTGCATCGAGTGCAAAGACAGATAATTCGCCCTCTAGGTAATATGAAATTTGAGTTTCTCTCGAGTAAGGATGCCCTCTATAGAGGTGTATCCATGCTTCATGACTTGCTTCACAAAGCGATTGAGAGTCGATTCCGTTTCGAGAATGATGCCGTTTTAATTTCCTTTTCATGTCTGCAAAGTAATCCTCTTTACTCCAAGCACCGCTTTGCAAACAGATAATGTCTCCAAGCCATGATGTCGTTCCTTCAAACCACCACAAGAGGTCAGAGTTGACTTCTCGCTGGAGGTCGTAATCGAGGAATTTCTTCGGTCTTAATCGCTTAACGTTCCATTTGTGTAAATATTCATGGCTAAAGAGACTCACTAAGTCTCTGTATTCTTCGACATTGCCTGGTTGTAATGATGTTCTTGGAACCATGGATGTTTGAGAGTTCATGTGCTCGAGGCCTCCGCGTGGTCCGCCAGTCAAGTGTAAAATCGTGTGATAGTCTTCCTCAATGATGCCAAATAAAGCATGATGTTCTTTGACGATACTCTTCATATCGTGAATAAACCGTTCCACCATTACCGGATGTGGCTCTTTTCCACCAGCGTCCCAAATGTCGAGTGTATGTCTTATTCCATCGATGGTGGTTTCGATGACGGAATTTGAGTTACATTCTGCAATACCATCGAGTAGATCGTCACGATTTTTTGCTGTAAAAATGTGAACATTCATGTCATCATTCTCATTCGTCCCAATCTTATCCAGTTGAGTAGTAACGTTCCAACTCTTTGGAAGTTTGAATTCAATTGAATGCTTGAAGTTCATTCGTTCGCTCTCTATACCGGACGTAGGTAAAAACCATGTAAAAGGGGGCATCATATGGAGGTGAGATTCATCAAAATGATTGGAACGTACAGATAAATCCACAGCTAGCAGTTGGTATTCGACAGTTACATATTTTGAGGATTGTACGTCTGAAATAACAATTGAATCCACTTCTTTTCTTGAAAAAGTCAAGGCATTTCCCAACTCATCGTGAACTGACAAGTCTGTGACATGTTGAATTGGTTCACGAAGGAAGTATGATCCAGGAACCCATCGAGGAAAAGAGAGGGTTAACTTGGACTTGGAAAATGGCGCTTTAATCTGTATTGCAACTCTGAGTCTCTGGTGAGATGGTTGTGTCGCATCGACTGTGAAGGTGATACCTGACTCTGTCATGATGAGGGTTCATCGGTTACGGTTGATAGGTTTCGCGCTGCACTCAGAACAACTTCGTCAGAAGATTGGTTGAGAATTTTTTGCGCTAAGTCTTGGATATGGTCCTCGTTTTGCCGATGTAAAATGCGTTCAAGCATCCTCGATTTGTCGATACTGTCCACACGGTCATCAAACAGCAGGGTTTCTCTTAGAGCATCACTTTTGGAATCATTTCGACCAACAAGCCAGCGTGAAACAACAGATGTACAATCCTCAGAAAGAAGTGCGTTTATCCTGTTGTCGTCTGCTTCATGTATGTGCTCTCTCATGCTCGATACGAAGAATCTACGTTGTGAATTTGTACAACCTTTAGCAAGTGACGTTAGATTCTCATTCTCTCCTTCCATTGCCTTAGGAACTGCTAATTTCCATAATGCAGCATCATTAGATATCGCTGTATTGAGGAGTGATTCATCTTCTTTACTGAGATTCATTTCGAGCATCCTAATTCCAGCATGCTTTCGAACATCGGGATGAGGGTCGACGAGAGCATCTCTTAGAGAGGGAATGTTATCTGTGGCTGCGAGAGAGGCTGATTTGATGACTGGATCGTTTGAATCCAGGAAGGATTGTTCTTCTTCATTGCTTGAAAATCTATTTTCAATAAGATAGATAGAACCATTTCTTTTCACGATTGAATCTTCGCTTAGAAGTAAAAGACGGGCTAATTTTTCTGCTAGTTTCACATCCTGAATGTTTTTTAGAACCGAGGAGACGCATTTATGTCCATCAATTTTTTTCCCTTCTGCCAATTCAATGAGTAGATGCGGTGCATGCTCAGGAGCCCATCTCCGATAGGCTTCAATAGCCTTATTTCTGAACCAAATATCTTTGTCATTAAGGAATTTAGAAAAAGCCTCTACACTTTCATGAATATCAGAATCGAACAAAACCCGTACCGCTCTCCTGCGCTGGCGGACGTCTTTATGCTTGAGTTTAGCAATCGTAGACTGAACAGATGCTGCCATGGAAATCCCTCAGGGCTTGAATTCATCAAAAGTTGGTCCAGAGGGTTGGTCATCACCATCGATATCGCCTGGTCTAGCAAGCGAGGGTGTCAACATCAATTGAATCATGGGCCATAGATGGACAAATTGTTGCATATTTTCTACAATAAATTCTTCCAACCCTTCGTGTTCAGTTTGCTCCATAAGACGTAGTTGGTCGGCTAGCTCTCCTAATGCGTGTAAATCTTCTGGGCCACATAATTCCATCTCATGACAGGTTTCGATTAATGTTTCAATTAAATCAGCAATTTCTAACGCAGTTAATGGTTCTGGTTCACTTTCGATAATGTCAACAGGGCCAAAGGAGACTGGTCCTAGTGACGTCGGTTGAAGTTCATCACCTTGGCGTTCAATCTTCATCAATTCTTGGTTTCTATATTCACCGATTGGAGCGATTACGAATCCATTTTCGACGATTCGTTCCTTCATCCATGATGGAATTTCTGAAATCCCACCAGTTACGACGATTCGATTCAGATCACCGGGTGTTTCAATTGGAGCGACCTCGATTGCCTCGATTGTTCGCACGTCGATTGTTGGCCAACCAGAGAGTGCTTTTGCAGTGTGGCGAATGATTTCTTCTGAGGGGTCGAGCAGGAGGACTCTCCCATCTTCTCCAAGAATTGTTGCTATCAAAGCAGCAAGGTAGCCTCCCTTCGAACCGAGAACAAGAACTTCTTGACCTTTGGTTAATTCAAGTTGATGTAACAGTGTTACAATCATATGCGGTGCAGAAATAGTCTTGACGCCACCGTTTTTTGTTTCCATAAAAACAACTGGTCTGTCGTGAAAAAAACAATCGTAATCATAGGATGTAAATTGTTCAAGATGAAGCGAACACATTGCTTCTCGGACATCTTCGGGAACAATCATCCCCGAATCTTCAATCCGATTCAGGAGTTCGTTTATCCCATCCATGATAACCTCACCAAACTGTTACGTAAAAACATGAGGTGATTATTTGATATCCTTTCTCAGCTCACTTAGAATCTCTTCTGGGTTTTTAGACGAATCAATCTCATTGAATTCAGAAGGATTTTGTTCGAGTTCAAGTTCGATGTTATCTTTCATTCTCTGAATTAGCGATTCGAAACCTTCAGTGTTCATACCAGCATCTTGCATATCGATTTCCATGCTAAGCACAATACTTCGTGCATCTTCGGGTCTCAACCGAACGTCGGTCATGGAAGAGAAGATATCATCCATCAGAATTCCTTCGATTTTTGTTAGATGTTCGGAGACAGTTGCTCTTGCTAGCCCCATTTGTTCTGATAATTCAGTGATTTTGATTCTTTTTGGGAGATCATAATAGCCATTATCATAAGCAAACTTAGCGAGTTTTAGTTGCTTTTCAGAGAGAATAGTTTCGTATTTTTGAGGTGTAAGATTTAGATTTCTTGCACTTGTTCGATCAGGTTTTGACATTAAACGCATAACTCCGGACATGAGTCTTAATTTCAATGAAGGTCCTTGAATGATGTAAGTGAGGCCGTTTTCATCTAGCCGTGAACCGGGTACAGCATAGGTGCCTTTTGTTCGAGCATTGAGGTTTGAAAGGGGGTGAATTATTCTACAGATGATGAGGTGGCCTTCTTCAGGTTTTGTGGATTCATGCATCACATCGATGACATCAAGAAAATCAAGTGAATCAATATCAGAAATGCTAATTCCTTCTTTGAGGTGAAATTTTAGCAAGCATTGAATGTCTTTTGGAGCTCTGTTGATGTAAGATAGGAATTCAATTCGTTCTGCAACATCAAGCAACGGGGCAATCTCAATTGCCCCCAGGCGGTCGCGTTTCCAGAAAAAACTTGCTTCCCGCATGAAGATAACTAAGCACACTATGAATTAAGTGAATCGGCTCAATTGGTTGATACATTATCGCATTTCAAGCCATCCAAGGAATGTTGCAATTGGTAAGAAAATAGTCAATAGTCGATTGATTTTTTTCCTTTGGTTACGCAGTTCCTCGGATAATTCAGGTCCAACTTCAATCGCAGATGTGAATCTTGACTGTCTTGTTTTTGAGAATTGACTGTCTATGGTCTCAAGGACAAGGGGTCGCAACTGTGGCTGTCGGCTTGCAGGGATGCCTCTTCCCACGATGTATCGTATGGGAAAGCTTTCAACTAAAGGCAACGTTGCTGCGAGAATTTCTTTTACTCTTGTTGAATCATGGAGATCAAGGCGAACCGTTCTGCCATCGCTACGAATATGACTCAATGCTCTCCATTTTCCTTGTCCTTCATCCAATCCCTTTACAGCGTCAAGAACTCGATTAAACGGAGGTATTTTGGAGATAACAGGGCGAACTCTTCGTGCTAAAAATGGTCCAAGAAGAATACTTCCAATGAATGGAGGCAAGACCATGAAGTACACAAGTCGCAGTATCTCATCAGGACTGGTAAGAGCTGAGACTAAAGCCAAGCTGAATCCAAAATACAGGCCAAGAAAACCTCCTGCCTGAAGGCCAAGCCAGAGGCCAACTCGCTCTGTAGCCTGTTCTGTCATGGTGCTCCCAAGAGGTCAAATGGGAATAAACCGTCGATGAACTCAAGCATTAAAGGCGGTTTCTCTGTCATCGGAACATGGAGCGTAACGGCCTCAACTCTAGGTCGAGAGACAAGAAGGCTGGACTTTGGATTGGAGGAATAAGCTTCTTCCTGTTCATTTCCTTTTTTATTGCGCCACTGATTTCGGAACCAGATACCATTACCGACTTATCTGGAAGAGCCAATGCTTTCGATTACCACAGCGATAATGGGCAGAACTTTACTTGGACTGATTTGGATTTTTACAGCGCTACAATCTATGCCTTTGGAGATTTGAACTGCCATCAAAAACACGAACGGTCGTGGTCAATAAATGGTAATCAAATGCCAGTATGTGTGAGAGACGTGGGAATTTTTGCAGGACTGGCGCTGGGTGGATTTATTTATTCGCGTAAGGGTGTAAATCGCTGGACTCTTAGAGATACTTTCCTTTCGGTTTTACCAGACCAATATATGACAGATGTGTATGTTAAGAACAGAAGGACCCTTCTTTTCATTGGAATCGGAGCACTCTGTGTGCTCCCGCTTGCCATTGATGGATTTACTCAACTCTTGTTAGATCGTGAATCAACTGCTTTTCTCCGATTGGCAACAGGTATACCCTTTGGTTTGGTTTTGGGACTTTTCTTTGCAGGAGCTTACAGTGCACGACCAAACCGTTTCGATAGAGCAGGCGATGTTCGTCTTCCAGGGA
>QQSG01000030.1:2547-9744 GCA_003602665.1 Candidatus Poseidoniales archaeon | reverse complement strand
CAACGTCTTGCTCCTTCTTCAATCGATTTCGTAGGTTCTTCATCAATCACTCTCTCTGCAATTGATTCAATTGGTCAATACACGAGTAATTCGACAATTCGGCAAGGAGATTACATCCAATCCGAAATACCAATTGAGAACTTTGGAGATGTTGCTGGTAGCGAGTCTTTTACTCTAGATGTAAACCAAGAGTCTTGGAATGAAACCATCCACTATCAGAATGTACTTGTGAATGGCACATCCACAGTTGTCCTCGAATATCAATCATCCCAGATGGTTGTTGAAGGTAATATCTGGTTCAATATCTCAATGAACGATTCCGTATCGTCTCTGTCCTTAATGGCTTCAATCGGCCCTCCTCCATTACCAAACGCGAGACTTGTCTTGGACATCATTACAGAAAACATCACATCGGGTGCACAAGTTTCTTTCAACTTGACAATGTCAAACAATGATGGTGAAAGGTCATTTGATGGCCGTACAGTGTGTGTTTTCCAATCGGATGAAATTTACAACGAATCAGCCCTACTTTCTATAGATGAAGTGGTGGTTGAATTAATTTCATTCTCGGCACGTCCAGGAATTCTCCAATGCAGTTTTATCGATGATCGAAACGGTGCGACAAGCGATATGATTGCAACACACACTCTCGAGGGATTGGACTCTGCGATTTTTGATGGTGCAGGCCCATCAGGCTTGGCATTGATTGGTGGGCCGTGGCATGTTGATGATACGATTGATGTATCCCTCTTATTACGAAACCAGGGAAATGCAACAGGCCAAGCCCATTTGGAAATACGTTCGAGCCTTGATGTCTTAGTGGTAAATAGTTCGATTATTCTTGATCAGGGTCAAGCTGGGGACATTGCCTTATCTTTTGTATTAACTGAATCAGGATTACAAGATTATCATTGGCTGATACGTTCATCGGATGGAATCGTCTTAAGCGGCCTAAATGGAACTTTTTCAGTGGATGTTGCTGAAGAACAGGCGATGTTTGCTGAAATCATTGCTATTGAAACTCAAGGTGAAGTTACAATAGGATGGAATGTTTCTATTGATGATGGGGTTTCAAGAGATGTTAAATTGAGGTATGGGTATCGGATTTCTGGAACAGACGTATTTGTTTCTGAACAGATACTTGCCCTTGGTTCAGGGATTGTTTCTGGACAGACTCAGATTGGTGAAGTTCCAGGAACTGAGGTTATTCTACGAATGAGTCCAGTTGATTGGACTGCTTCCACAAACAGTTACATTGCAACAGCGAGTTTATCCGGTGAAGAATCAATGTATACACTGTCTGTTAATCCTATCACAATCCCACGTCAACTGCAAGAGGGCAGCACAGCTACTGTGACTCTTGATTTGGAAAATTCAGGCCAATTGACAGGTTCGACAGGTGAGATCCTTCTCATTGATTCAGACGGCACAATCCTTGCTCAAACGACGACACCAGCAATGACTCCCAGTTCTACCTCCAAAGTTGACCTCTCTTTCGAAGTACCTCTCGGAACTGAACTCATCCTTACTGCCCAATGGACATTTGATGGTACAGTAATCGAATCGGAAAAGAGTTTCAGCGTTGAATTAAAAGAAGTTGAAGAAGAAAGTTTTGAGATTCCTTGGGTTGCTCTGGGCGGAGGGATAGCAACTTCCGCAGCCATAATTCTCATCCTCCACCTGCGACGATCATCTGACTCTGAAATTGATTTAACTGAAAAGAAAAAGAAAGCAAGTAAAAAAGTGGTCAAGAAAGAAGTTGAATCTGTTGAACGCTCATGCCCATCTTGTGAACGAACGTTACGAATTCCAGGGGACTATTCTGGGACGGTAAGGTGTCCTGATTGCTCTGAGAGATTTGAGGTGGAGGCAGAACCTGTGGATGAAATCGAAGAAGAGGATGATGATTTAGAAATCATCGAAACACCTCCTGCTAAGGTTGAGATATCCTGTCCGGAGTGCTCATCCACATTGCGTGTCCCTTCTGATTATGGTGGCTCTGTGCGATGCCCATCGTGCTCGACAGTATTCTCAGCAAAACAGAACGGATAACCAAAATATTGAACCAAGGTATGAGGTAGGGATTTCCATGGCGGGTCATTTTCAAGAGTTTGAGGATGAATACCTCGAAACAATGTATGAGTTCTACGAATCGGATCCTCATTCGAGAGTACGCACTGGAGATTTAGCACAACGACTCGGAGTTTCTCCCGCTTCTGCGACAGAAATGATTCAGCGATTGTCTGTCAAAGGCTTCATCGATTATGTGCGATATAAGGGCGCCCAGTTGACTGAATCAGGTTTAATTCATGGCCGAACAATGAAGCGACGGCATCGACTCGCAGAAGTTCTTCTAGAACGAATTCCATTCAATGGTAATACGCACGAGACTGCTTGCCGCCTTGAACATGCGATTGATGATGATTTAGAAGTTGCATTAACTGTCTTACTTGGAGATCCAGAACTTGACCCAAGTGGGAGAGAGATTCCCCAGCCGAGCGAACATATTGGGGATCGAATCTTGTCAAGAGTATCTGAACATACCTCACTTTCATTATTACCAACCGGGAATGAAGGTACAGTTGTAGGTCTTTTGCTCTCTGAAGAATCCATCAACCTTTTTGGAGAACATCTTGCCATCGGATCGGTACTAAAGTCTCTTGGAACATCAAAATATCAAGCGAATGGATTGATCATAGAACTTGACTCAGATCTTTCTGATTCTATCATCGTGCGTTCTCATTAAGTTCTAAATCCAATAGATTTCCTTCTCTTACAGGACGAACGCTTTTGACTCATGTTCGCAAGGGATGCCTGTGAGCGAGACAGTCGAATCACCATTGCCCTCTGTTTTGGAGTCTCCTCTTTTGGAAAGAGAACGTTTCCTACTCTCAATAGATGACCAGATTCTCTCCTCTGGATTACGTTTGACTCTTCTTCTCCCAATCTTTTCTCTGTTCATTCTGCTAGGCTCATGGGCATACGAAGGAACAGACCCGAATTGGTGGGAATCAAGTATTAAGCCTTCCCTTGGACAATCGTTTAGTTCCAGTTTGTTATTACTCGGTTCGGTGGTAGGTCTGGGTTGGTTACTTGTTCTCGGTATGCACCGATACAGAATTTCTCTTTCGAATTCAGCGTTTACACAAGCGATCAAGTTCTCTCAAGAACAGCACCAAAGTATTGAGGCTTTGCACGGTTATGATGGAATGGCACACAGAATTCAAAGCCAAATACGATTGCATTCCCTTTCCTTTACCAGCGTGGTCTTAGGGTGTACTGGATTTGGTTTTGTTCTTCTCTTTGGACTCGGCAATTCGCTTGGTAGAAATATCTTCATCATGTCCTGGGGCGTACATATGCTCGCTCTTGGATTACACATGTCAACAAGGCAACATCGATTCAATATGGTGAACAAGTCTGGTTTACTGGATGCATTTGAAGCACCAGTTCACCCATCAACGTTGCAAAGTGTTTTTGACGATATGATTCGAACTCAATTAGACCCTTTGCTTCGCTCAAAATATGACCTTCTTATGCGAACCGTTCAAAGTCATGTCAAGCGTGGAATCAAGCATGACTTCGCACGAGAGAAAATTCTAATGACGCTGTATCGACACTACAATGGTATGGATTCGAAGACGATGAAACTTGAATTCGAAGAGGTGATAAAAGAAGCAGGAATACAAGCTCTACTGGACGAAGAATCCTTCAGTCTTGAACTGTGGCTTGAATTGATTGAACATGCAAGAACTCAATGTCCTGCATTTTTCCGATTGGTTGATCGAATCGAACAGGATATGGAATTTGGGCGACCATCTGCTTTGAAAGATTTAGTTTTTGAAGTTGATCTTGAGAATGTTGTCACAAAGAGAGCCAATTTGTTTGTGTTTATGCACAATCTCTCCAAAAAGAGCAAAACTGTTGTGTTCCGTGTACAGTCTCCTGATTTCCGCCCGCATGAAATCGCCATGCGCTATGAACTTCAACCTGGAAAGGAAGTCTGGTGGTCCTCCGAATCCTTACCGATCGCTGTAGAAGGAAACGAAGATGTTCTCGGAAAAATGACTGGTCTACTCAAGGATGGTACGATGGCTTGGCAGACGCTCTTACCAGAGCGCTTTGGAGATGCAACTGTGTCAGTACGATTGGAAGAACCAAGCGGGGACTTACTCATTGGTCGTCAGATTAACGTCAACGTCCGTAATGAATTCAAGACAAGGTTGCGTCGCTCTATTTCAGTTACGAGCCAATTGCTTGGTTCTTTGATTATTGGACTTGGAGCAGTACTGGAATTGCTCGATATTTTCAACGTTTGAACCCTTTTCTTGAATCCATAGGTTTGAAATGCAAAACCACTACGCAGTGGTATGTTGGGTTCCAAAGACCAAGCAGAAGAACGCCCTGATGCTGAACTACGTGACCGCTTGCATGCTATGGAAGCTAAAGTCCGAAAGTTGCGAGATGTCCGTAATAACTTCAGTTCTGAGGCCCGTTCTGCCGCAGATCAACGCAATGCAGTTCAAGGTCAATACAAAGAACACAAAGAAAAGGTCGATCTTGTACTTGCAGAAGTCAAAACAATACGTGCTGAAATCCGTTTGTTCAAGGAAAAGAGAAACGCAATTCAAGATCAAATTCGATCAATTATCGGCCAAGCTAAGGGACGACGTGGCGAAAAGAACCAGAAAAAGAGCGCAACAGCAGAACATGCTCAATTGAAGCGTGATGTTACGAACTTAGAAAATCTCTACAACACATCTGCAATGGGTCCTAAGAAAGAAAAAGAGACCATGGAAAAAATCAAGCAAATGAGTCGTAGAATGGAAGAATTATCTCCAGATGTTGAAGCCTTTGAATTGGTTGCAGTAGATCTTGATGATCTTGATTCTGCAATTAAGACCCTCAAGGCAGAAGCTGATGCTTCTCACCAAGCAATGCTCGAAGCCGTTGGTCGTGCAGATGAAAAATCCAAAGAAGTGGATGAAGCCTTTTCTCACAGAGATTTCCTTAAGGCAGAAGGCGACAGACATCACAACGAATATGTTTTACTTCGTGGTAAAGCAGACGAAACGCACTCAAAGATTGATGAAATGATGACGGATGTTAACAAGGTCAGAGATGAACTGAACATGGCCCGTGAAGAACGCAAATCATGGATGACCGACCACAATGAAGCGGTTTCCAAGAGCCTCAAGACTGGGGCTGAATCCGAAGAAGTTGCTGAAGAATTAATTTCAAGTCTACTCAACAAAGGTACGCTTACCTTTGGCGGAATGGGTAATGAAGAAACGAATACGAATTCACCTCCACCTCGTCGTGGCGGTAAGAAAAAGATGCGTCGAGTGGACATGTCCGCAGGACGCCGTCGCTGATTATCATGCTTGGAATCATCATGGCTGGTGGCCAAGGTTCTCGTCTAAGGCCAATTACCGATGCTCGGCCAAAGCCTATGGTTGAAGTTCTCGGACGACCAGTTATTGATTTTGTAAAGGATTCAATGATTCAAGGTGGTGTTGATTCGCTCATCGTTACGACTGGATATCGTGGTGAAATGCTCGCTGCACATGTGGAGCAATGGAATACCAATTCGATTTCAGGACGGATCAATCAGGAACATACGCCAATGGGTACTGCTGGTTCCGTTCGACTTCTTATGGACGAAATAACCGATACAGTCATCATTGGATCTGGAGATTCAGTTGCCTCATTTGATGTTGCTTCTCTTCTCCAAGCTCACAAAGAAAGTGGAGCAAAGGCCACAATGGCTCTTTGGGAAGTTGAAGATCCAAGTCCATTTGGTATTGTAGGTCTATCGAAGTCTAATGAGGGTGATGTCGATGGTGAACTGCGTGAAGGATACATACGAAAGTTCAAAGAAAAACCAACCCCTGAAGAAGCCTTTTCAAATGTCATCAATGCAGGATTGTATATTCTTGAACCAGAAGTCATGGCTCTTGTTCCAGAAGGAGAAAAGTATGATTTCTCAAAGAATCTCTTTCCACGTCTTCTTGAGATGGGTTGGCCAATGTATGCAAAAGCAATCGATGGTGTTTGGTTCGACGTAGGTTCTCCCAATGAACTGATCAGGGCCCAACATGTTCTGATCGAACAACGGGAGACTCTACCTTTCCCTATGCCGGATGGTTCAGTCGATGGCAATGGTTCATTCGTTTCGAAGACTGCTCATATTGGCTCAAATGTTGAACTTCACAAATCAGTTGTCGCAACAGACTGCTCAGTAGGAGATGAGTCTTCTCTGCGTGAGACTGTCCTCATGCAAGGGGCTAAGGTTGGTTCGAATGTCTCACTTTCCGGATGTATTCTTTCCCCAGGGTCCATTGTAGAAGACAATGTTACTGCAATTGATCTTGTTCTTGGCGATAGCGAGCGCTTGAAAACAGATGATATTCGTATTTTGTGACGTGCTTGTAGGGATTGGTTTCTAATACCCTCGACATTTGAGTAACACCATGTCAGCAAAGCGTACCTATGACCGGACGTGGGAAGAGATTGAAGCTATGCTTGGTCGCGCTGAGCGAAAGATGAACGAATGGAAAGCGTGGTTTGAGGAATGTCGACAACGCGGAGACCGCGATGGCATGAAAGATGCAGTTCGTAATTACAAAGCGTTGGAAGGCGTCATCAAAACTCTGAAGTGGACGCTTGGTGACGTATCTGTAGATACGCCATTGGAGTGATTCACCAACCACGTTGGTCGAGTCGAACTTCCAATGTTTCGAGTTCATCGCCTTTCATAGCATCGCCTTCTGTCATAGCCATTGCTTCGGCAACCTTTGCCCCATCATTGTAATGTGCTGTTGCCATGACGATTGCATCCGCCATTGTTGGAGGATCATCAGACTTGAAGATACCAGAACCAACGAAAATACCATCCATACCCATTCGCATCATGTGTGAAGCATCTGCAGGTGTAGCGATTCCACCTGCTGAAAATGTGACGACTGGAAGACGTCCTAATTCTTTGACTTCATCAAGGATGGAACGAAGAGATGAACGCATTGCATCGTCGATGGGTCCGAATGGGGTCTCAAAATGGGTGCCTGGGAGTTTCGAAGTGTTTGCAAGGACGCGGAATCGCTCTGCAATGAGATCTGCTGTTTCATCGAGCAAATCATCACTCATCGATTGTACTTGCTTAATCTCTTGAGTAATGAGACGAGAGTGTGTAACTGC
>QQSG01000030.1:826-2453 GCA_003602665.1 Candidatus Poseidoniales archaeon | reverse complement strand
CCGCATACAAATGGAATTTCGTAAGATTTCTTATCGATGTGGAAGAAAGGATCCGCAGGGGTGAGTACTTCTGACTCGTCAACCATGTCAACTCCCATTGCCTCGAGAATACGTGCTTCCCCTTCGTGGCCAATACGTGCTTTTGCCATTACTGGAATTGAAGTGCAATCGAGAATGCCTTGAATCATGTCAGGGTGGCTCATACGAGCAACTCCACCAGCAGCACGAATGTCAGCAGGAACTCGTTCTAAAGCCATAACTGCGACAGCACCCGCCTCTTCGGCAACTGCTGCTTGTTCTGCGTCTACGACGTCCATTATGACGCCACCTTGTTGCATTCTTGCGAATCCTCTCTTGAGGAGGTCGCTACCGTGTCGAAGTTGGGAGAAATCTGTGTGTACCATGGCTCTCATTCCAATGGGAGGTTTAACCCTTCAAGAAGGTTGGTTAACTGCCACAGTAAAAATCAGGAGCCAAGAACCGGAGAATCGCCTTCTGCAACTTCTGCATCAGCGGCTTCTACTTCGTTTCTTTCAATCCATGATTCTTCTTCATCAGGGACGTCTGTGTCGGCGAAGATAGCTTCGACAGGACACTCTGGAACACATGCTCCACAATCAATGCATTCGTCTGGATCGATGACGAGGTATGTGTCCATTTCGCGGAATGCTTCAACTGGGCATACTGCGACGCAATCTTGGTACTTGTGATTCATACATGCTGAGGTGACAACGTGAGTCATGTCTTTTCCAGTGTAATCACATACTTGAATGCTGTTCATAGCACCATTTAGTTTTAGGATGGCCGAAAAATCATTCAAAAACTTGCATTGCTATCTCTGAGGCATCTTGTCCTGGATAAACTGCAACCTTCATTCGAACTTTGATGACTGGTCCATTGTGATCTCTCGGAGTCAGAGAAACGACTTGTCCGACCATTTTCTCTAAATCAAATCGAGCATGAATGACGTTATTTTCATCCATTCGTTGTTTGAGTTGTTCCTGAATGAGTACAGAGTTCTCTTTCCCAAGTCGTTGAATGAATTCAGATACGAGTTTATTTTTCTGCACAAGTGTACTAAGAACAGCAACCTTTGGTCCATGATATGATGTGGTCATATCAATATCCCATTCTGTTCCAGTAAACCACTGCAAGGCTTCTGTGACGAGATCAATATCTTGCAATTCATGGGCTGTAGCCGTAGCGTTGATGTGAAGGATGCCCATAGAACAACCACGAAATGACTAGATGAAGAGGTTTACCGCTCGTTCTTTCCATCAATCTTCTTCAAATAGGAGTGGTATGTCGGTGAATTGCAAGAGGGGTAGCCCCCTCAAGACACCTCCGAGATGAGTGACATGGCAAAAAAGATGAGCGCAAAAGCGCGAGCAGCAGCCCGTAAGCAGAAAGATAAGTGGAAGACAAAGCGTTGGTACACCATTCGAGCTCCTCGAAGCCCATGGAATTTCCAGAACATTGGAGAGACCATTGGCGAGTCAGACGAACACATCATTGGACGTGTCTACGAGATGACCCAACAAGAATTCAACGGTGATTTCACAAAGATGCATGTTATGCTTCGATTCCGTGTCACCGATACAGCCGGACAAGATGCATTGACAACATT
>QQSG01000030.1:0-522 GCA_003602665.1 Candidatus Poseidoniales archaeon | reverse complement strand
GTTATCCGTAAGAGCCAACTTCTCCAAGCTGGTGTTGTTATGGACGCAGGACCAACTCTTGACGAGATTCACGCACAAGAAGCACGAAGCGCTGCAGAACTCAAAGCCAAGAAAGCAGCAGCACTTGCTGAAGCAATGGAAGATGAAGAATCTGAAGAAGAAACAACAGAAGAAGTTGCAGAAGCACCTGCTGAAGTTGCTGAAGCACCAGAACCTGTTGAAGAAGCTCCTGCTGTTGAAGAAGTTGTTGAAGAAGCCCCCGCTGAAGCATCAACAGACTACAGTTCAATGACCGTTGCTCAACTCAAGGAACTTCTCAAGGAAGCAGGTAAGCCTGTCTCTGGAAAGAAGGCTGAGTTAATCGAGCGTTTGCAAGAATAAGCAGCGAACATTTGACAATCGTTGAGCGATTGGGATAGTCATGCAGCGCATGGCCGTCATCGGTGGAACTGGATTATTGAACATGGCTACAGGCCAACCTTTCAATGATGCTGGTCTTGAAGTATTAGCAACTGATTCATT
>QQSG01000003.1 GCA_003602665.1 Candidatus Poseidoniales archaeon | reverse complement strand
ATCAACTCGAAGGCGCAGGTTATGATGTCCTGGATTGGATAGGTTATGAAAACAAAGCAAAGGAAGTTGAACCAACGACCGTACTACCCGATGACGTTTTGCTGATTTCCTCTTCCTCTTCAGCCCTATCATGGGCCCAAAATGGCCTTGCGACTCCAGATGAGATTATTTGTATGGGAAACAACACGAGGAAAACAATCCTCTCGCTTGAACACTTCAAAAATTGCAATGTTTCTGTTCTTGAGGGTCCAACAACAGAATATCTAACACAATGGTGGAATCGTAACAGGAGAAGCTAACATGAAGACAAGGCCGCGCATCAATCGCTGGACAGAAGCACGTAGGGAACTCTTGTTTGGTGACTTCTCATTGAAGTCTCTCGTTCAACCTCACTTTGTTGTTCAAGGTTCGAGTGTTGACACGCCTATAACCGGGATGAAAGGCATTCACCAGCAGTCGGTTGATGTCTTACTTGAAACAATTCGAAAGGATGCAGAAAACGGCATTCATGCTATCATGCTATTTGGAGTAGTGGACCACTCTGAGAAAGATGAACACGCAACAAAAGCATCCGATTCAACGTCCCATTTGCACCAATCGATCAAGCAAATTAGAGCTGAATTTGGAGATTCGATTGTCATCATGACCGATGTTTGCTTGTGTACGGCGACGAATCATGGCCACTGTGGTTTGGTCGAACATGACCACATTGTGAATGATGCATCCGTTGAACGGCTGTGTGAGATTGCGGTCTCACATGCTGAAGCTGGAGCAGACTATGTCTGTGCATCCGATATGATGGATGGGCGAGTCTCAGCCATACGAAATGCCCTCGAATCAGCAAACCATACCAGCACTGGAGTTCTATCCTATTCTGTCAAATACGCTTCCTCATTCTACGGACCGTTTCGTCACGCCGCAGACTCAAGTCCAGAATTCGGTGACCGTTCAACCCACCAAATGAATATCAACTCAGGCTATGGGGAGGCTATGTTGGAAGCAAAACTCGACGAAGAAGAAGGTGCTGATATCATCATGGTCAAACCAGGATTACCCTATTTGGACGTCTTGCGCAAGGTCGCCGATTCGGTGCACAGACCGGTCGCTGTTTACAATGTCAGTGGCGAATACTCGATGGTCATGAACAGTGCAACAGACCTTGAATCTCGAAAGAATGTCGTCTGTGAAATAATGACATCATTCAAGAGAGCGGGTGCTGACGTCGTTGTAACCTACCACGCACGCGAGATTGCGCGGAATGCTTGGTTGCTGTGAGATGAGACCATGGATCGAACAAAATCTGACAACATGCACAGTGTTGCAATCGAGCACCTTGTTGGAGGCGTCAACTCACCTGTTCGTGCCTTCAAATCGGTTCATGGCAATCCAATCTATTTCGACAAAGCATCTGGCGCTCATGTCACAGATATTGATGGGAATGTTTTGGTTGATTTTGTCCAATCTTGGGGGCCATTGATTCATGGGCATTCTCACCCAGAAATCATTGGAGCAGTACACGAAAAAATGCTTAACGGAACTTCATTTGGAGCACCACATCTTGGCGAAATTGAATTGGCAAAGAAGGTCAAAAAGCGATTCAAACACATGGATAAAGTTCGATTTGTATCCTCTGGAACCGAAGCGGTGATGAGTGCTGTTCGACTTGCACGAGGCTATACTGGACGTGACTTGTTGGTCAAATTTGAGGGCTGTTATCATGGCCACGTCGATTCGCTGATGGTCTCATCAGGCAGTGGTCTTGCAACCTTTGGAATTGCGAGTAGCCCTGGTATTCCAAACGACACAGTCGCAACCACGTTGATTTGTCCACTTGATGACATCGAAGCTGTGGAATTTTTGTTCCGTGAACATGGCAACGAGATCGCTGCAATCGTCATCGAACCTCTCCCTGCGAACAATGGCCTTCTTGTTCAGCGAAATGAATTCCTTTCTCGACTCCGTTCATTGTGTGATGATAACGATGCACTGCTGATCTTTGATGAAGTCATTAGCGGATTCCGTTTCAAGCATGGGAGTTATTCTGACATTTGTGGAGTCACGCCTGACATCACTGCGCTTGGAAAGGTCATTGGAGGAGGCCTTCCAGTCGGTGCATACGGTGCGCGAGATGAAATTATGCAACAGTTATCACCACTCGGTCCCGTTTATCAGGCAGGCACTCTCTCTGGAAACCCGCTTGCGATGGCTGCAGGTGCGAAGACGCTCGACCTTCTTGACGAAGAAGCGTATGATTACTTGGAAGAACTAGGAGCATTCATGGAAGAACGCATCGGTTTGGTTTTGGAAAGACACGGCTATCCAATGCGGTTGGTCCGTATGGAAAGTTTGTTTTGGTTTTCACCTGGAAAAGCAGACCCTGCAATGCGCGCTGATCACATTCCAAAGGATGCTGGAAAACTATATGCGGACGTCCACCGAGAATTACTCGAACGTGGATACATGCTTGCACCGTCTGCATATGAGATAGGATTCCTCTCCACATCTCACAAGAAGCCGCATATCCTTGGTTTTGTTGAAGCCCTCGATGATTCCCTGTCAAATTTGGATTGGTCATGATGAACGGTAAACAACGAATCGTTTCGGCCCTGAATTTGGAACCAGTTGACCGTACGCCGGTATGGTTCATGCGCCAAGCGGGTCGTCATCTTCCAGAATACAGAGCGCTTGCTGCTGAACACTCATTTTGGGAGCGATGCATGGACATCGATCTTTGTACAACCATTACAATGCAACCCATTCATCGATACAAATCCATTGATGCCGCTATCATTTTCAGTGACATTCTTACCCCACTTCCTGCCCTTGGATACGAGGTTGAATATGGCGGCGGGATACGTATCGATCCATTCTCATTTGAGGATGTTGATGATTGGTCTAGATTTTCTGCCCGTCAGCATGCGCCTTGGGCGGCAGATGGGTTGCGAGCCATTGGTGAAGAGAATTCTGAAATTGCCCGTTTAGGATTTGTTGGGTGTCCGTGGACGACCTCAATGTACCTCATGGCAGGAGGAACTGGTGACAAAGAGTTCCATTCGACTCGAGCCAAGGTGTACTCAAATCAAGAAGATGCTATGCGAGTATTGCTCAGTGTTGCTGATGCCGTTGGTGATCTGTTGGCTGACCAAGTGAATCATGGGGGTGCAGATGCAGTACAGATGTTCGACACATGGGCTGGATTGCTTTCTGAAAGCGACTATCGCAAATATGCAAAGCCTGCTACTGAACGAGCCATCGAAGTGTTTCGAAGCAAAGCAAAGCGCCAAGTTCCACTCATCCATTATGCGAAGGGAAGTTCGCATTTGCATCATGAAATCCGGACCCTCGACATCAATGCAGTATCCCTAGATTGGAGAGATAATCTCAAAGTGAATCGTGCTGAGTTTGGTTCAGAATTTGCCTTCCAAGGTAATCTCGACCCATCACGAATGCATGGGTCTCCTGAAGCTGCACAAGAAGCTGCAAAACACGTACTACAGAATGCTGGGACCGAACCCGGGCATATTTTCAATTTGGGGCATGGTTTTTCACCAGGTGCTCAAATCGATTGCGTAGAAGCAGTGTTGCGTACAGTCACAGGTGAATGAGATGCGAGAAAAGATGGTGGAGATGGTCCACGCACTCCAAGATACCATCTGCGAAGCCATCTCATCCATCGACGAGAGTGAGTACAGAGAAGATGAGTGGACTCGTGAAGAAGGAGGCGGTGGCCGAAGCCGGGTTTTCTCTGAAGGAAACGTCTTCGAGAAAGCAGGAGTCAACGTCAGTGTGGTCTATGGAACATTACGTCCGGAAGCAGCTGAAAAGATGGGTGGTGGACATCAACTTGAAGGAAAAGATCTGGATTTTTTTGCTACAGGGATTAGTCTCGTCCTCCATCCAAATAACCCGATGGCTCCGACAGTTCACGCAAATTATCGATATTTTGAGCGTGGAAATGGAGAAATCGAAGGAAGTTGGTGGTTCGGCGGAGGCGCTGATTTGACACCTTCCTACCTCTTCGAAGAGGATGCAGTTCACTTTCACAAGGTCCACAAAGATGCATGTGACCGGCATCCGATAGCAGATTACAAGCACTTCAAAGAGTGGTGTGACACCTACTTCCATATTCCTCATCGCAATGAAGGTCGTGGAGTAGGTGGCCTTTTCTTTGACGATATACGAGGCTCAAGCAAACAGGAATGCTTTGACTTTGTACACGATTGTGCGAGTCAATTTCTTTCTGCTTATCTTCCAATAATTGAACGAAGAAAGGACATGCCTTACACATCGAATCAGAAAGCATGGCAACAACTTCGTCGCGGGCGCTATGTCGAGTTCAATCTTGTTTACGATCGTGGAACAAAGTTCGGGCTAACAACGAATGGGCGAATAGAAAGTATCCTGATGTCTTTGCCACTGACTGCAAGATGGGAATATTGCCATGAAGTTGAGGTCGGTACTGAGGAGGAACGATTGCTCAAAGTCCTCCAGAAACCCGTCAATTGGCTAGGTGTGTGATTCATTGTACACCGTTGAGGACTGGGTACGTTACGGCGATGAACTTCGACGGCCCCTCCTCGTTGGACCAAAACTCTCGAAATCAACGAAACTGGCTATTGTTGGAGCCGGGCTTTCTGGACTATCAATTGCCTTCAGAATTGCAACCAAAAGACCGGACATTGAAATCGAAATATTGGAGAAAACGGAACGTTGCGGTGGGACGATAGAAACCTGGTCGGAAGGTGAATGGATGTGCGATGTTGCAGTCAATGCAGCAAGACCACATCCCTCATTTTGGAGACTTGCAAGTGATCTTGACCTTGGTGACGTTTTCTCTCAATCAAACCCCCGAGCCACTTCTCGTTGGCTATTTCTAAACAAGAAAAAATCAAAACTTTCACTCCTGACTGCCCTCAAAATGGGCCCGGTTCGCATGTTTCGCTCAATACGCTCAGCAAGAAGCGGTGGCAAATCCATCGGAGAAATCATTCCAAATCAGTCTGTTGCTGATGCGATGACATTTGGAATTGTAAACGATGCCTCACACAATGTTGACGCCGATTTCCTCATGCCATCTATGACAAAGTTTGGTGAAGAACCTCCAATCAAGTGGTCAAAAATAAAGAAGATGATGAAACAAACATATCCACTCTTTACTCCAACGAAAGGATCGATTGCCTCGTTTGAAGGTGGCATGCAAACACTGATTGACGCGCTCCTTGACCGACTCAAGCAGTTGAGTAATGTTCAGATTCATTATCAGCAACAATACGAGAGCCCTGAACAAGTCGCTCTTGAAAGGAATGTACCCATTGATTCAGTCATCTGGTGTGCTCCACTTGCAAGGACAATTGAACAATACACGGAATTGGATGTTTATGCTGTTGGCTACGCATCAGAAGATATAGCCAATGTTCCAGCAGGTTATGGAACACTGATTCCCGATCAAGATATTCCAGTGAGTGGAATTCTTCATGAGAGCGATGTTCATTCATCTCCAAGAGCACCTGCAGGTCATCGGTTGTTCAGAGTTATGGCACCAAGTAGCCGAGATGGGGATGATTCCAAAATCCGCAGTAGTCTCAAACAAATTTTATCCAACAAAGAACCGGCGTTGTACAAAAAGATCGGACAACGCAAGATACCGAGTTACAGTCCAGGGTATATGTCGAAGTTAATCAAAACTGAACGAAACTTCACCAGAGCAGGTTGGTTTTACAGTGGTGTTTCTGTGACTCACGTTGTGGCAGAAGCAGAACGAATCGCCGAACTATTCTAAGCGACATGTACGTCGAGGCGCTTTCTCACCAATGATTCAAGGCCATCAATCCATTGATCGTTGTCGTTCAAACATTTGACAACAATAAGCTCTTCCCCACCCATTTCAATGAAATCTTCACGTAGTTCGATATCCAATTCTTCCAATGTTTCGAGCCCATCAGCAAGGAAGGCGGGTGCAACGACTACGATTTTCTTTATTCCACGCTCGACAAGTTCCTTCACCTTGTTAGTCGTAGAAGGTTCGAGCCACTTCACAGGCCCAAGCCGACTTTGGTAACTCATTGACCATTGGTCTTGACCAAGGCCGAGTTTTTCGACAACGGAGTACGTTGTTTCACTGCAATGTCGTCCGTAGCACAGCGCATTTGCATCGCAAGCTATTTCGCAACAGTTTTCCACTTTTTGGCAATGCTTCTTCGATGAATCAATACGCTTGACGTGGGAGATTGGAAGGCCGTGATACGAGAAAAGGAGGTGTGTGTCTGTATCGAGATGTGGACGTATAGACTCTGCGAGAGGTACAATGAATTCATCTTCTGTCTCAAAGTGTCCAAACTCGATAATATCTGGAGTCCAATTCATTTCGTTGAGTTGTTTGTAGGCATGCTTAATCGAGGATTCAGTCGTTGCTTGTGCATAGTGTGGAAACAAAGGCGCCAGCATAAGACGGGTGACACCTTGATTTCGAAGATCTTCGAGCGCAGAACGAATACTAGGATTTCCGTACCTCATACCGACGATGCATGGAGAATCCTCCATCCGAATCTGAAGTTTATCACAAATTCTCTGCGTGTATACGCGGAGCGGAGATCCTCCATCCATCCAAATGCTATCATACCGAGGTGCAATCTTTTTGGGTCTTGTTCGGAGGATGATTCCCCGTACGAGTAAGTGACGTAGTGGTGCAGGAATATCAATGACATCTGGATCGAGAAGGAACTCCCTGAGATAGGTTTTCACCGAATCAACGGTAGGCTCATCAGGCGTGCCCACATTCATCAGTAGGATACCGTCACGGCTCATGTTTTATTGTCCAATCTTCACAATGTAAAGTTATGTTTGCACATAATTGGTTGAATTTCACACGGAGGAGTACAGCGAGAAAGAATTAGTGAATTCAAGCACCACAGCTGAGACAATCATCAGGACTGTCAAGGCTGCAAGCGATTTCTTCCATACTGGTTAGTTCAGCACGCTCTGCAAGTCCGTTGACGGTTGGATCGTTCTTCGCCTTGCTCTCAACTGTGAATTGAATCGCATCTGCGGCAGCCTTGGTTCGCAGGTAGTACATCCCTGTCTTGAGACCGGACTTCCAGCCGTAGAAGTGCATTGAACTGACCTT
>QQSG01000029.1:4283-12965 GCA_003602665.1 Candidatus Poseidoniales archaeon | reverse complement strand
GTGAAGATGTAATCGATTTCAATACGCCCAGATGGCAATTGTGGAAGCCATGTGCGAAGGTGCCAACTTCGTCGGGTCTCAAACGTAATGCCTCTTTCTTCAAGCAAGCCTACATCGATGCCCTTGAGTTCTCTTTCGGTGAGCAGGCCATCATCAAGAAGTTCAATTAACGCATTTGCTAAGCTAAGATTTGCTTGAGAAAATTCCTCTCGAAGAACTTCTGCTTCGGACTCATCGATGACGTAGTCGGTCAGAATATCAGATACAATTATTCGACTTGATTGAGTAAATTCTGGAAGGCGAGAGAGATTGAAATCAAGTACTGTTCGCTCTGTTGCTTGTAAATCAAGACCATGTTGCCATTCCGGTGTACCGGTGGGGACGGAACCTTTGCGCATGTCAGCTACAAGGTCGAAACTTTCACCAGTCACCATGTCTAATCCATAAGCAACATCGGCTTGTTCTCCTGAGGAATCGCCAATATCAGCCACAAGTCCGTACACAAGATCGTTGACTAAACTCCCTAAATCAACAACATCGCCAAGGAAGAATGAAAGGGCTTCAACACCCTCTCCTTCACCGAAGTCTGGCAATTCAATACCGCTTGAATCAACATCACTCGGAAGAACAATTTCTAAATTTGCTGGCAATGGATCAAGTCTCATCATTCCATTTAGACCAAGGAATTGATCGTCATAATTACTNGCATCTTCCATCACAATATTGAACGGGCTTGAAATTTGTCTTTGGAGAGAATATCGTGCGCTTCCTTCTGGACCAGTTGAATTCGGATTAAGCGGAGAGAACCGTTGAACAGACTGAACGTTGGAAATACGTGCACTCAAAGAAGCCTCTGATGTATCGGTATTTACCCAGAACCTGAAATGGTCTCCGTCCATTGTTAACGGCGTAGTAGCGTTCGTCATTTGGACTGTAATCGAGTCAATTGGCGTATCAGCAGCAAAGCCGATTGAATCGCCTAGATTTAACTGGAAGGCTGACGGCAAGCCTTCAAGTCGAATCGCATTGCGTTGTTTGCCCTCTTGACCACCATATGTGATGGTTCCAATAGGTTCACTCGCAGAATAAACGAGTTTGCTTGGATCTTGTACAACAGTCAGGTCACCTGGTCGGTTAGAGATACGAGCAGATTGGCTCGTTACATTGACCAGATCATCTCCGTTGTGACGGATATGTCCAATCAACAGTGCACCAGATTGTTGGCCAATCAATTCAAGTGTTCTCTCGCTTGTAATTGCATCAAATGATTGGAACACTCTCGATATGTTGGAAACGCGTATGCTCATCGCAATTGGGACAAGAGGAGCGACGGGGCCATCTCTTCCGGCTATCGTAGCAATTGAGGTGTCTTCGGAAAGAAGAATATGGTCGGAAGAAGTAAACCAAGGATGATCACTACTGCCAATAGCTAAAGCGATTTCGCCCAGCCCACTTGGACCGCGTACAGAACCGTCATTCCATGTTTGTTTTACTTGAGTTAAACAGAGGACTTCAATGGAACCTCCAGAAGTTCCAGCAGTACCGACAATCGCATCAGGAAGTCCGTTGAGAATAGATCCCAAATCGAGAACGATNTCGACCAATGTCAACAAAGCGTTGTCGAGAAGTTGGGAGATTGTATTGAGATTGGGATTGTTGAAATTAACCCGAGAAACACCTGTTTCAGACAATTGGAAACTTCCTTTCAAAACGAGAACTTCGGGAAGATTAGAAACAGAAATACGAATCGAACTAACGTCGTTCTCATAGCCGCCCCGCTTCATTGTTGAGTCATAGGTCAATGATTCGATTCGTTCCGTTCCTGCAATCATAATCAACGTCACAGGAGGTGCTGCAGGGTTGATAGGGAGAGTGAGGTCGTTTTGATTCGTACTTGAATCTCCAGAGAAATTCTTTATTGCAACGATAAATGAGAGTCTGTCTGGCATATCTCCTGGAAGATTAACACTTCCTGGAGCTTCTCCAATTGTCGTGAAAATAGCATCTATTTCTTCCTGAGGGAGTGTTCCAGAAGGCAGGCCGCGTATCCAAAGCCGAGAATCGGTAATGTTTCCGAAGGTTCCGCCTTCAATTGTGTTGCTTCGATCTTCAAAGTAATGAAGCCAGAGATCTGCACCAGTATCGCTGTAAAGTTCAACTGTGTCGAATGTATTATCTCCAAGATTGTCATTTCTCAGCGTTAGATCGACTTCTTCTGGCAATTCGTTGGAGCCTCGTTCAGGATGGAATCCAACATCGATGTAGCCCATATCAATGATATCTGCTTGACCGTTTACATCCAATTCATCGAATTCTATGAAACCTATTCCAACTCCAAATCCACATTTGTGAAATTCACTTGGGACGTCATGGTCGTTGATGACGTCATAATATTCTGTATCACACTCAGTTTGGAGATTAGATGCGTCGGAATTAGGATTCCGTATGCTAATAGCATACGGTGCTGAAACAGATGTCAGCGTCAATGCATCTGCAGGTAAAGCACCACCTCCGACGAAATCAGTGAGAAGTTGAACAATGTTCGTGACAGCACCTGAGATACTAAATCTAAATTCCTGAATCCCGACTTCAACTCTGAAATCACTTGGTGGTTGAGTCAACCGTGTATCGAGAACCAGGGCATAGGATTGTGAATCTTGGACTGCTGAATCGAATGCAAGGCCCTTCAACAAGGAGATTTCCATGTGAGCCATTTCATCCCATAGCGGATCATTCTCGTTAAGTTGGTTAATCTTCCATTGGAATGTTGGTCGAAGCCAAATCGTATCTGGCACTGCACTGAAAGGATTGAGAGGATCCAATGGAGGTTCAAATCCAAACCCTTGATTGAGTTGGAGCAGACCAAGTACAGTGAGTGAGATTGAAACGTCATCGACATTATCTCCATCGATATCGATGAAATTTTCAAACAAAACCAAGTCTGTTCCCACGAATAATTCACCAGTAAACGTCCCGTATGACCAAGTCTCAAATTGTGGACCAGAATTCCGACTTGAGAAATTAACGTACAAAGCATAGGTATTGATTCCAACCGCGAGCGGGTCCGTCAAAGAGATGGCTTCGAGCGAGAATAATGTTTGAAGAAGATTGTTTGGCCAACCATCTGGTTGAGAATTCGTATCCAAAAGAATCTCGTAAGGTCGTGGATGATCTTCAGCGAGTGGAGTTGTATCTCTTAACTCAACATTGTTCAGGTATTGCGTAGCATCATCGAGTGGATCTCCTGCTTGACTCTCTCTTTTCGCTGCTTCAACCAACGCTAAAGCTGCAGTCGAGGATCCAACGGCAACAACAGAGTCATCGCTGGATTCTTGTAACGCCATCACATCTGAAAGAGTCTCTAAGAGGTCAAAATCGTCTTGCCGTACGGTGATATCAGCTTGTACTGGCTGAAACAGGGGAATAAGCATTACAAGAACAAGAAAAAAGGCGAGCCGTCCTCTTTTTGGCTGCTTAAGGCCAGGACGAATCAAACGAATTGCTTCTTCGACCATGAATATTGGTGAAGGAACTGGTATCTGAACCCATCCCCGAACTGCGTAAACAACGATTGATTCCTATGCTCGTATTTACCGTTGGAAGAGTTGTTCTTCAGAACACGATGGACATACGACAATTGCTTCATTGACACCGGCGGGCATAGGCACTTGGAATTTCAAAGAACAACTGTTGCAAGAGCCCTTGAGTAAGTTTGACGGTTCTGCTTCTTTCACAACTTCTGGAGTTGGAAGAGGAGTTTCCACTGCAGGAGTCATATTTTCAGGCAATTGGATTCCTCCTGATTGAGGCGTTTGAGGCGGTTTTTCATTCTTCGAACCGAGTTCCTCAAGAAGGGCATCATCAGGATCCTGAGTCATATTTGCAGGTGCCGGGACTGGCGGGGCGTCATCGAAGAACAAAGCCGCTGCCTCTGCCGCTGCTTGCGAACTTGCTTGACTAATTTCTCTCTTTGGCGCAAACTGAGCCTGAGGAATTTCTTCGACTTCTCCAGACCCATAAATCGATTGAAGTTCTGCTTCTTTACGGGCTTGTTCTTGTTGATCTTGGGTAACAACTTCCCCGACATCAAGTCCTGCAAGTTGAATGGCTTTAGCAAAGAGTGGCAACTTTTGGGATTGGCGTACCATTGTCATGTGGGCCTTTGCTTCAGAGTCTGAAAGTCCTCTTCCTGTAAGCAAACCAACTGCAATCGAAGACTGCCAGCGACGGTATCCGATGAAAGATATTGATAACGTTACAACAAAAATGAACAGCACTACGGTAATTAATCCAAAGTTTGTGCTCGATTCGACCGATTCCTCAACCACAATTGTGAAGGTACGAGAGTCTGTGTTGTTCGAAGCATCAAAGACGGTTACGACAACAGTCTTTGTCCCCGTTGTATCGAAGTATAAATCCACGTTAGATCCTATGAAATCAGGATCATCTCTTGGGTTACCATTTTGATCGGTATCCTTTGATGGGTTGGTGTCCCAGTGATATCGAAGGTTTGATGCAGAGTCATATACATCATTTGCATTGATTGAATAGGTGTAAATTTGACCCTCTTCGAGTGATTTTTTTGGTTCGAATCTTGTATCGTCAATCACTGGAATTGAGCCATCAACAACTCGAACATCAACCTGCGTTGAAGCACTATTGCCACTTGCATCAAAGACAGTTAGGCCAATGACGTGTTCTCCAATCGTACTCCAATTGAAAGAAACGGTTGTCTGTTGATTGTAAGGTGAGCCATCAAGAGACCATGAACAAGCAGAAACTGCATCGTCATCAGAACTTGAGTTGCATGTCAAAACAAGTGTATTGGCGTAAGCGATGCGCCATCCTCCAGAAATGGGTGTAGCGGAAGAAGAAGAGGCGGTTGTTCCCGTAATTCGTGGCACTGGATTGATAATATCATTCACAGTGATGATTTGTTCTTGACGATCGAAACTATTCTGTCCAAGAACAGTTAACGTAACGGTCCTTTCCCCCGGAGAAGCCCACTGTGCTTCAGAGGTAAGGCCGATTGCATCGACATCATTGATGAAATCGCCATCATCATTCGCATCGATCGTTGAGTCGAAATCCCACGTATATTGGGAAATTTGGCCAAGATCATTTGGGGTTGAAGAAGCGTCAAATCCAACCAAGGTATTCATTGGAATCGTGGTATTTTCTGCGACAAATTGTGCTTGAATAACAGGAACGAACTGGACGCGAATGGTGACTCGCAGATTTGTTGAGCCATCTCCTTGCCCGTCAGAATCATCCGTATTGTCAACAATTAATTTGAGAGGTTGATTTGCAAGAGCCGATGGAACAACCCAGCTAAAGGAAGAAGTTCCATCAACAGCGAGAAGGGAAGCTCCTGTCAAGGCTACATTTGATTGACCAGAAAGATAGTTTGCATTCATCGAATCCGTTTGCAGATAGACATCTGCAAATCCCTGAAGGGACCAAGCAGTTACGGCGATTGTTGTTCCTTCCTCAAGCTGCAGAGATGTCCCATCGAGAAGGGTTAGATACCCATCTGGAATGATGCCTATGATGTCATGAAATGGAGTCCATGGAGTATCTGTTAACTCTGTGACTGTCATGGAAATCCGCCCATCCACGCCGCCTTGGTCTCCTTGTCCTTGATCACCATCATGGGCAAGGTTGTCGATGATTACTGTCCATGATTTGGCATTGATTGAAGAGGGTACTTTCCAATGAAATTCGTATGCTCCATTTGCTGATTCGGTCGAGGGTACTTGTTCAAACGAAGAACGATATGACTGGCCTAAGAGGTAAGGCTGCAATCCCGATTCATCGAAAATAAGAACGTCCAGGGCGTCATCAATGACAGTAATCGAGAATTCATACACATCTCCAGGTTGGAGTGTTCCAAGGTCAAAACGCATGCATGCGCCGTTTGCTACAGCAACTTGAGTCGAAAGCGTCGATTCACCTACTGAAAGGCACTGTGGTGCATCTCTACCTTCGGTAGCATGTATGCTTGGAATCATTACGGAGCACATCAATAGGCCGATGAGAACGTATGCACACTTTGATTGCATACCTGCGCCTTGATGACATTACACTTCAATGATGCGTTAGGTTGTGTTGCTTCCAACCGTGTTCATTTCGCCGATAAAACGTGACGTTACCATCGACATCGATTTGGAGTCGATCTCCATCATTGGCATATGCGATTCCACGGCCTTCTCCATATTCTTCTATCGCTTCATTAAGTGATTCCGAAGCATCTCGAATTCGTGCAGAAAAATGTGTCAATACGAGGTGTTCCGCTCCACAAGCCTTTGCCGTTCTTGCAGCCCCCTTTGCCGTACTGTGGAGATGTTCCTCTGCTTTCGAATGAGATTCTTCCAAAAATGTAGCTTCATGAACAAGAACGGTTGGGATACCAACTGGATGAATAGATTGTTCTGCAGTATCTCCAGAGATAACAAATGAGTGAGCGCTTCGTTCGGGCCCACGGAATGAAGATGCTTTCAGAATTGTTCCATTTTCTTTCTCAACATCTGTGCCTGTTGCAAGTAAACGACGTTCGCCTTCATTCAGGCCTGCAAGAGTTGCTCGATTGCGATCAAAAACTCCTTTCTGGGCCGCCTTTGTGATTTGCCAGGCACAAGATGGTACGCTGTGTTTCGTGGCAAGGGCGTCAAGACGAATGCTCTTGAAAGGCTCAGGTTGAGGCATTTCTTCATGCCAATGAAGTGAAGAAACATCGGGATTGAGTTCAACCCATCTGCTTGAAGATGGCTCGCCTAACATCCAGCGGACTTCGTATCCTAATTCCGTGGAGTTTGCTCCGAGTTGGAACCAAGCCCTGTACTGATTTATGAGATCAGCAGAAGGAGTATTTTCAGGAACTTCTGCATCAAATCCATTTGTTTCTAAAGCGTCCAAAATAGATTGAGACGTTGGTCCACAAATCATCAAAGGATGCTTCCGACCATCTAAAGCAAGGGTCTGAAGAAAAGGAAGGAGACCCCATGTGTGGTCCAGATGACCATGCGTCAATGCAATCACTGCAATTTTATGGGGACGTAAGGATGCAGTTTGATCACTTCGTTTCATCAAACCGCGTTGTGCAGAATATCGAATCTGAAAACCTTCGCCTGCATCGATAACGACCAACCCTTCTTCTGTTGAAAGGACGCTTCCACTCACATTTCTTGTTGATGTAGGCCGCGCTGATGCAGTCCCAAGAATGTGTAATTCCATCATGTGCATTCCTCCTTAAGTACGGGATATTGGTGTTTCTGGAAACCATCGAAGCACGACAATGTCGTTGATCGAACGCACCCAGCGCCAAGGTACTGCAACGTGAATCGAGTCTGTGACAAGCTCTGGAGGCGTGTCTCGAACGAATAAATGCGTACACGTCATCGTCGAATGCTCGATAACTGTGTCGTGAACTACGCCAAGAAGACGACCATCCGGGAGGTAAACACTCAGACCTGTTACGTCTGTTAAACTACGCTGACCTTTACCCATTTGTCGCCCTCCTGTGTTGGGGGAAGCAGAACAAGGACATCAAACAAACGCTTGATTTCACTTGCCACGGTTGAGGTTTGCCTTCAGAGATGGACGCAACTTTTCTGCACCCTTGCCCTTGTTGAAGAGACCACGTCCACGCTTTCCTGCGGATGTCTTACCACGGTAAGCACGGCCTCGGTGGCTCATGTTACCATTTGCTTGGCAGAAGACGCCGAGTTGCTTATCCTTGATGATAGCAGGGTGGTGTGTGTCGATCATGATAACTTCAAAGAACTTGTGTTTTCCATCTTCTCCGACCCAGTATGAGTTGAGAACTTCGAGGTTAGGGAAATGGCGGCCAACACGTTCTTCAGCGATTCGCTGTGTGTTCTTTGCCATTGTGATTTTGGAGATACCAGCCTTGGATGGCTTACGCTTCATGTGAATCTTACCCTTGCGTAGACCACCACGTCGAACACGGGTTCGAATGAGAACTACACCTTGCTTGGCTTTGTATCCAAGACGGCGAGCAGCGTCGAGACGGGTCGGACGCTCGATTCTGCAGTTGACAGGTTCGCGGCGCCATTGGGCCATGCGAGTCTGTCGAAACATGTGCGGGAGAGCCTCTTTAGGCTTCTTCCAGGTTTCTCTCACGTAATGATGTAGTCCTTTTGCCATAGTATCAACTCAATGGAAGCAAGTTGCCGACTTTACACCCCTTTATGAGTCTGTCCATTCTAAACCATTCAAAGAATTGGTGAAAACGCGACACACTTCCTTGTTTGGAAGACAATTAATCAGAGGATTTAACGGTCGTTATTTCAAGGCCTTCTGCCACTATTGCTCTCCATCCGCCCCAGAGTGAATGTACATCTTCATACCCCATATCTTTCAGAGACTCAGCCGCGATTGCTGAACGGAAACCTCCTCCACAGTAGAGAACGATTCGGTCGGTTGTATCAAACGGATGCTTCTCTATGTCTCGTTCAAGCACGCCCTTGCTGATGTGTGTTGCGCCTTTCATGTGGCCAGATTCAAACTCGTGAGATTCTCTCACATCGATGATGAACAATGGATTGTTATCATTCAACATTATAGCGAATTCCTCAATATCGCACTCTTTGATGAGTGATCTTGAGTTCTCGACTCGTCGAAGAAACAGAGGATTGTGCTTTTTGCCCATGGTACAAGATT
>QQSG01000029.1:1138-4211 GCA_003602665.1 Candidatus Poseidoniales archaeon | reverse complement strand
CCTCATGTTCGAATGCAATATTGACGCTCGTGGACAAGCCGCACGATTAATCACTGGTGTAACCGCAGTCTCTTTTGGACTCGTTCTTGCTGTATTCACACTTCTTGGAGTACTTCCTTCAACACTCGGCTGGATTGCCGTGGGTGGGAGCGTCTTCGGAGGCGCATTTGCGATTTTCGAAGCAAGAGCTGCTTGGTGCGTCGTTCGTGCTATGGGTTTCAAGACCCGTCTATGAAGAAATCAAGGTTTCAGGTTCCTCAAGAGCCTTGCGCTGTTTGAATGTCTCAATGCCTAACAAGGACAAGACAAGAATGCCCAATCCGAAATAAAGGACAATGTCCCAAGACACTTTGAACACAAGTCTTGGAAGATTCGGTGTTACTGACAGATGTACCGCAAGTAAAGCGAATCTCAGCGAAAACAAGATCAGGGCATATGTTAGTGGCCATTTGATTTCCTTAAACATCTGGAACCAGAGAACTGTCATCANAATCATTGGCCCACCGCCCATAAATCCAACCCAGGTATTGCTTGGTGAAATTCGATCTCCGATATATCCACCCGTGAGGAAAAGGTTTCCTGGATCGATATCTCTTGGATGTGAAAGGCCGTCTAACTGCCCCATTGTAGCCCACCATGTAAACCATGCTCCAATGGGAATCAAAGCAAGCAGTACAAACCGTGCAGATTCCAATAATGGTTTATCTTGTGGACTCTTCAAGAAGCCAAATTCTCGTTGCATCAGATAGAAAAAGCCCGTGTAGAGTACCATTGTTGTTGCTCCAGCATACGCCCCCCAACTGATGGTAACCCAAGCAAATCCAACGAACCGAATTGGTGCAATTGAACTACGTTTATTGCCTCGAATACCTTCTACAATGGCTGTAATAATACAGAGAATGAATATTGAAAGAACAACCCAATCGATTTCATTTGTTTTGAACCACATCGCATATGGTAACAATCCAAACAATCCGCAAACCGTCAAAAGAGTTGTTTTCGAACGTATTGATTCGACGTGCCAAAGATACAGGAAAGATGATGATGATGCGAGTACGATTGAAAGGAAGAGCATCGACAACTCTTCTTGTTGGATAGTGACGAGATAGTCCCGTGTCAAGGATACGCCGAGGAGGCGATGATCACTCAGGAAGAAGGCGATGATGCAAATAATCGAGAATGGAATAAACACCGTATTCGGCATATGTTGTTCCGAACCATGAAGATAATAACGATCGAGAACAATATATGCAAATATCATCAAGCCAATAATGGATAAACGAGTTTCGGGATACATCACCATCGTGATCAAGAGAAGACCTAGGGCTGCGATATGTTGGTTCTTGAAGGCGAAATCTCGCCAACGTTCTACTTTCAACATTCTCATTCCAATAACAAATACAGAGACAGGTAAAATCAATCCCATTGGATAATACAACCAAGCTCCGATATCTCGATTGTATGATAATACGAGGGAGCCTGCGAAAACAGACAAAAGGCCAAAGCAAGTTGTTGCTTTGAATGCGGTGGAAAAGCCTCTCTTATTCAAGATGTTAAACAAAATGGCAGTCAGTGCTATTATCGTAATTACACTAAGCGCAATATCTGTGGTCCGTATCCCGATTTCATCAACATTGAGTCTTTCCCATTCAATCGTGGAACGTTCTAATCCGTCCACATATGTATGCCCTTCTTCTTTCAACCAATCGTTACGAGCAACTGTTGCATCCCAATTCCATTGGTCGATCGCATCTTGCTTTTCAGGAGTTAAAACAAACGCCTCTAATGGGATTTTTCCATGCACTGCATGCGGCATTGGTAGAGAAAATAACATCGATGGAAGTGTGGCGATATCCCGTTGATTTACACCTTCAACCACAACTCCTTGTTTGATGTTAGGGCCCCACATGAAGGCTGCAACATCTCGTAGAATATCTAAGTCAGAACCATGTTGACCCGAATCTGTTAACCCGTGATCAGAGGTAACAACTACTGTCCAATCATCTGGAAGTAATTGGAATACTTCTTCTAGATTCTTATCGATAAAACGCAACTTATCTTTGTACTCATCTGAATCAACCGTTCCGTAGCGATGTCCAACACTATCGAGACCTGAAAGATGTGTTATGATGAGGTTTCGAGGTTGCTCATGACCGTCTGGTACGGCCCCTGCAGCCCATTGTTTCAGTGTTGCAAAACCTTCTTCGTCTCCTCTATGATAATCTGCATGGCCATATCGGGCTTGAGAAAAAGGAACTTTTTCTTTGTCTGGAAGGAGGTCTTTCCAAACATAATCGCCAATGATCCCAACATAGTTGTCTGGTTCTCCATCACCATCACCATCATAAGTTGAAGCAAGATTGAACCCGTCAACGCTCCCTGGGTGTTGTGGATGGAAATTTTGCAACGCTTCATTAGGCCTTGCTGGAACCCCGGTGGCCATCTCCTTAACGCACATTGCCGTCATTGTCAATGGGTTTGTCCGCACTTCGAGGTAAGCTCCGTCTTGCACACGACGATTCAAATTAGGCATGAGTTCTGGGTCGCTCATCATATCTTTGCGGCCACCATCGAAGATGAGGAAAAGGAACCCTTCTGTCAATGGTTCATCAGGATAAGGCGATGGTTCATACGCTGTTTCATCCAGTGGAACAGGCGTATCCGATACGATGTAAGAACCCGTGTAAAGCAAGGAAGGCAAACATAAAACAAGAACGAGACCAATTGAAATCAGAATCATTTTTTTCATAGTAATGCCTCGATGTAGACGTGTCTTTCTACCAGATTATCCGAGAAGGTCAAGTCTGAGCATATTATCGTTCCACCTACGAAGTGAAACTTTTGCCCACTTTGGGGGAGAACATCAAACACCAAGAGCCTCTGGGATTTCTATGGCTCACCAGATTCAAGGTTCTGAAAAGATATTGCAAACGCTTCATGGGGAGCACAGTATTGAGCTCGTGCTCGTCGATCGGGAAATGGATACTGAACGGCTGAGGGCTGTTTGCCTTGAACAAGAAATTCCACTTGAAGAAGGTTCAACCAATGACTTGTGGAGAATGTCAGCAATTGG
>QQSG01000029.1:0-1020 GCA_003602665.1 Candidatus Poseidoniales archaeon | reverse complement strand
TTTGGCATTCGTACAGTAGAAGTCAGTGGGGCGGATGCAGTTGTCCTCAACATCCCCAGAACACACGAAGATCGTCGCACAATTCGTCGTTCAAGTATGAGAGCAGATCGATTCATTCCAGTCGTATACAGCGACACTGAGACCATTATTGCAACAGCAAAAGCAGCAGGATTCAGAATCATTGCTGCAGAAGATGTCGGGACAGTTGGGCCTTGGGAAGCAGATTTGACTGGAAATGTTTTGCTCGTTGTCGGTGCAGAACGCGAAGGGGTTTCACAAGAAGTTCTCGACGCTTGTGATGAAGTTGTTCGACTTCCAATGGATGGTTTTGTCCCATCTTACAATCTTCAAGTCGCCGTAAGTGTTCTTGCTGTGGAAGCATTACGCCAGCGCAATGCAAAGAAGTAAGAGGGTATTTCCTGACACAAAGAATATTTATTTCTGCAAATAAGGAAAAGCCATGCCGCAACTTACTGTGGGAGATGACGCCCCCCAGTTTACTCTACCAGCAATCGATGGAACCACATTTGACATGTCAGCAATGAAGGGAAAGCGAGTGATTCTTACCTTTTTCAGATTCTCTTCTTGTCCATTTTGTAATATTCGAATCAATAGTATCGTAAAACGTTGGGATGAATTTGGTGAAAATACTGTCATGGTTGGTATTTTTGACGCTAAGATCGGTGAGTTAACAAAGCGTATGAAAAAACATAATCCTCCATTCGCTGTTGTTGCTGATGAAACTTACGAACAATACCTCAAGAACGATGTCAAGAAATCGTTACTCCGTGTATTATGGGCTCCAATGCGTGCTCCTCTTACAATGCTCAAAGCTCTCCTCAAGGGTTACATCCCGTTGACGCTTTCAATCTCAAAACTTTCAACCATCCCTGTTGATATTCTCATCGATGAAAACGGAAAGGTTGTCAATGCACATTATTGTAAAGACACAGTCGACCATATCCCCCTTGATCAACTCATCGCGTTCTCAAAAGGCGAGTGAATATCAATCAGAGGGTA
>QQSG01000028.1:30526-42943 GCA_003602665.1 Candidatus Poseidoniales archaeon | reverse complement strand
GTGAGTAGACGCATACTTTCATCGAATCCATTATCTTCAAGGTTTTGAGTAAATGGCATTAAATCACCAAATTCTTTGTAGCAAACAAGAACAAGTAGCAACACAGTATATCCTGAAAAACCAGCAAACGCAAAGGCCAACTGGCGACCTTGAGCAGACTCTTCAGTTCGGATTTCACGAGGAGTATCGAGTGTAACACCAAACATACCCCCGAATGTTTGACCACCCAAAATCAAGTTACGTGTCAATTCAAAAATGAATGCTAAACCGACAATTGCAATGTTGAGAGATAGGTAAAGAGAAAGGAATTGAGGAGCTGATTTAATGAATTCCCAATGGAACAGGATATCAGAGATAAGGTCGATACGTTCATAGATAGAATGGCCGATAATACCTCCAAAATTGAGAACTTCTTCCGTGTTCTGAGGATCATTCACCAAGATATGAAAAACGGTTACAATTCCATTGAGAGCAGTGATTGGCATTGTTATGAGGAACATAACCAAGAGGAGCGAAAAGAGTCTGTTAACAAAAGATGGGCGATCAGGATCTATTGGATTTCTCCGTCCTCTTGCCGTCCTCCATTTATTGAGAAGGAGCATATTCCAAGATGCTCCCATGATTCGACCATATGCGAGAATTGTTGGAGCCATAAACACCAACATACCTGCAGCAAGCCATACTGGAGTTATTTTCCCATCATTGATATTCATTCCGTAAAAAATAGTTGCAACAGTCGATGAAATCAAAATGGCAAGTGTGATGATTCTACGTAGCCCAGTTCGAATGGTATGTCGACCGACTCGTAGTTTGTTTTTTCCAACCAACTGGGCATTCAGAGTCTCCCAAGGGGAAATAAGAACTGGAATAAGAATAAACAAACCTATCAGCCACAGATTGAGATCGAAATAAACATCGGCTTTGAAGAGCAATTCCCCAATCAATACCAGAACGCCCATCATACCCATCATGTACAATCCTACCCCAAACGCAACACGGCCTTGTTGGAGAAGTTCTTTGGCATCATCGAGACCCTTCGTCAAACGGTGGACTTCATATAAATCATCATCAATCTCAAAAGCAACTTGTAAAGCAGACAACTGACGAGGTACAAAGAATTTCCATAGCAACATTGCTACTAAAAATGCAACGAGGACAGGATAGAGAAATGATATTTCAAAATCTCCAGATGAAGCGATTGTTGAACCTGCAGCAACAGAAGGGATGAGAGAAATTGAAAGCCCAATAAGAGCAGTTTTCATTCCTCGCATGAGTATACCGAAGACTCATCGAACATCAATACTTCGCCGTCGTTGTTCATACAATTCTGTGTTTTTGTAAGAAGGAATCAATACGATCGAATGCTGTATGTAATGTCTCAACATCTGGAAGGAAAACAAGCCTGAAATGCCCCTTACCCTTTTCAGAACTAAAACCTGATCCATGAACAACGAGCACATGCTGTTCGTGAAGTAACTGAAGAACAAATGCTTTGTCATCATTGGACCATTTTTGATCCGTCAATTTAACAAACATGTAGAACGCACCTTCAGGGTTTTGAACTTCAAGTCCCTCGATCTCAGAAATTCTTGAAAGACAAACATCTCTTCGTTCTTTAACCGTTTCGCAGTACTTTTTCATCCATGAACGATCCTGCTCGAGACCGGCCAAATATCCGAGTTGGGCAGGAGTTGAAGCACACAATCGTGATCGTAATATTCTCTCAATTCCATCTCGTACGGCACCTAGTGAAGAAATTGGGTCGTGGATGGCCATATACCCAATACGCCACCCAGGCGCATAATACACCTTAGAAACACCATTCATAGTGAGTACTGGAACTGTTTTTGACAAACTCGCAGCACTAACTTGACGCCCAGAAAAATCAAGTCCATCGTAAATTTCATCTGCGATGAGAATACAATTTGGCCATTTTTCAAGGATTGATATCAACCGCTTAAGATCGCCAAAGCCAGCAACTGAACCTGTTGGATTGTTTGGATTGATCAATACAAAAAGTCTGACCTCATCATTCATTTTGGATTCGATATCATCGAAATTCAATGACCATCCATCTTCTGATTTTAACTCGTATTCAATGGTCTCAGCCCCATACATCTGGGGATAAGCCATGTAAGGTGGGTAGTGTGGACCGGGGGCAAGAACTTGATGTCCTTCTTCTAATGTGGCTTGGAAAACAATCTGTAAGGCTTCTGTCACTCCATGACAAACATAGACATCATTTGCTTGAGCGTTCCAACCTTTTCTAGTTTCATCTTGAGCAATAGCAGTTCTAAGTTCAGGTAGACCATAGGAGGGAGAGTATCCATTCCTACCATCTGATAGCGCCTTTGAGAACGCTTCAACCATGTGAGAGGGAGTAGGTAAACCTGGATACGCAATAGGATCGCCTATGTTCAGTTTGATAATAGAATGGCCTTGAGATTCCAGTTCAGTAGCAGGGACCACAACATCCCGAATAGCATACTCAATACTTGATGCACGCCTAGACGAAGGGATTTCGACCATTGAATCACCTATTCTAAATCACCAAGGTCTAATCCGCCCATCTTCAAGATGACTTCAAATTCATTTTCTTGGACGGGCTGAATAGAGAGTCTTTGACCTCTACGAATAAGCGGCATATCAGAAAGGGAGGGCTCGTTCCTTACTGAATCCAGAGAAACTGTTTCTTTGAGGGGAGTTACAGGTTCTAAGTCGACCATGAACCAACGAGGTTTTTCAGGGGAGGATTTTTCATCAAAATAATTCGACTTAGAATCCCAAGATGTGAAATCGGGGTATCCTTCTTTACACACTTTGGCTATACCTGCTATATGCGGAGGCTTACAATTTGAATGATAAAAAAGGACATAATCACCTACCTTCATCGCATCTCGCATCATGTTACGTGCTTGATAATTACGAACCCCATCCCAGTGAGTTGTTCCGTCTTGCACAAGTTGTGAATATGGATAAACATCAAGTTCAGACTTCATCAACCAGTAGTTGACCATGTTTGTTGATTGGAATACAGGTCTTATCCCTTTGCTTGTTGTCACCACGCTTCTTTCGAGCTGGGATCCATAATCAGAACTGCTTCTAAGACATCTGGATCATCTGGCTTAACTCGGCCAAGACCTAACTTACGTGCCATTCCCGAAGGACCGCCAACTGCCCCAATTCCCATTTTCTCCAAGGTAACGAATATGGCAGGAAGCAACAATAACGCACTTGCTGCTGCAACCCATAAAAGGATGAGAATAACAGTAACGAACGGTTTAATTTCAGGTATCGGAATTTGATAGGCAGTAAACATACCAAGAGATGTTACTACTGCTGCTTCAAAGAGAGACATTCCAGTCCCCACCGCAGCAGAACGTATGGCATCCAGCCCACCTCCTAATTCTCGAATACGATTTGATATGTGAATAGAAAAGTCAACTCCAACACCTACTAAAATTGAGCCAATCATTACGGTAACCAAAGATAACGGAACATCCATTTGCCACATCACAAGCCACTGTAAAGCAACTGTTGCAATAACTGGAGAAGTTGTCCAGAATGAATAACGGATATCTTTGAAGACAACAGCGAGGGTTATCAAAGTAAGAATAATAGCAAATCCGAGGGAAGTCCATTGAGAATCAACAATGAGTTGATTGACTTCAATCGCAGTAGCTGCTACCCCTGTGAGTTTCTCCGCCCTTTCTTGATGTACTCCTTGGAACCCCTCAGTGTATTCATTTATTTGATCCACTGCAACCTTCGTATCAGCAACTGGAATAAATGGCATATCAATGTAAACGAGAGATCGATCGTAATCTGAATTGATGAAAACTTCTCTCATCTCTTTTGTGAGCGAGGAGTAGAATACATCGAGTAAGAAAATCTGGCTCTGAGTTGAACCAGGGAGGCCAAAGTCTTCTGGTGTCGAAAGCAAATCCCAAAATGTAGCACCCTGAGTTACTTCTTGATCCATGAGAACACTAAATGTGTCCCTTACATCCTCTGGTAGAAGACCGTATCCAGGGAGTTCCTCTATCTGAGTGAGAATCGGTTGGCCAGAAAGAGTAGGGGCAAGACCAGTTGCTTTCATCAAAAAGACAACGGATACTGCTGAAGCATTTTCCACGACATTTAAATTTCTTTCAAGCCCATCTATGATTTTTAGATTTTGATATGGGTCATCATTTGTGGGATCATTATCCGTTTGATCACCCGTTACATTTGCATGAACGAGCACCATTCCGATTTGACCAGCATTGAACTCTTCACTGTATTGTTTCATCTTGATGACTGGCTCCTCGCCTTCAGGAGCCATACCTAGAAGATCGATGTTTTCTTCCACATTGGCTTGGCCTATTGTTGACGATACTAACACAAGTAAAACGAAAAATGCGATGACACTCTTGTTACGTTTCATAGGAATATCCACTGCAGCATCAAAAACCTTCAGAGGCGGGTGTTTAGGTTTCCGTAAATCTAGAATTAACGTCAAGTTTGGAACCATAAACATCGTAAGGACGTAAACTACGACAATACCCCCTGATAAGGCAATTCCAACCGTTTGTATGGGTGCCATCGGTGTGAAAATAAGCGATATGAATCCAATGACAGTCGTGACGGCAGATAGGAAAACTGCACGTCCGGTGGATTTCATCGAAGCACGCATCTTTTGACTCCGACTCCCATCCTCTTCAGCATATCGATTGGTAATGTGAAGGCCATACGACACACCTAATGCGAGAAGAATTGGACCAACAATAATTACCGTCATGGTTACTTCATAATCAGATGCTCCGATAATCCCCAATGTCCAAAATACAGCGCAAAGCGTAGGCAAACCTGCTATAATGACGACTTTTATTCCTTGAATTGGACGAATACCAGAAATCCCTGCTTGAAGCAAATCGGAGTGGAATACAAACAAACCAATAGCAACCAAGACAACTGCAAGAGGGAAGATTTCCCAGAAGAGACGGAATGAGAATTCCGTGACTGAATTGGTGATTGGAATTGGACCTGTCAATGTCATTGATACCCCGAGGCTCTTGACACCCCTCTCTTCTTGGTCCTTGGTTAACTCGCCCCAAACACACATTCCTTCTTCGGGGACTGGGGCCCCATTTGCATCAAATTCACATGGCCTTTCCAACATCGAGATGTTATCGAGCCTTGCTTGAGTTTTTTCGATAATGTCCTTGGGTTCAACATCATTAACAACAGCAACAGCCATTATTGCTCGGTCGAGGAGAAGATCTTCTCCCTCAAAGCATCCGTTATCATCAGCACCTTCAGAATTTGGCTCACCACTGCAGACATTCGTATTGCGCGCAAGCTTGTCTAGACCAGGTGTAGGAGAACCGTCGTTTTCATACATTTCACCTATGACCAAGTCAATAGTCGTCTGAGTCGGTATTTCATAACCACCAGCGAATTGTTCATCGCCTGCACTAATGACGTTGTTAACACTTGATGCAAAACCTGCACAAACTTCATCCAATGTTGGACATTGTTGACCTAACTGTGTGATAAATGCTTCACGTATTCGAGGCAGACTTGAATTTATTTCCTTGAGCACTGTTGAAATAGAAAGAATATAGATGACTTCATCACTTTCATTATCAGAAACAAACGGATTTATCGCCTTTTCAACATAACTAATTTCTTGTAATATTCTCTGATCAGTAATGTTGTTGTTATTCGATTCAATATAGATGACCATTACATTCGTCGTCCAATCTTCTTCAACGAGTTCAATGAGTTCTTTGACCTCACTACCCTCAGGAAGGTAAACTTCCATGTCACCGTTAACATTTAGTGCAGGTTTATCTGGATCATCGTCCCATGCAGTGTCATCAAGGAATCCTGAAGTTGTAACGAAGTAGACTGTAATCATCAGGAATAATGCCACTGTGGCAATTGGAAATCGTGTAATAACTCCAGTTGCACCGGATCGTTGCCACTCACGCTTGAGTCGTTTTGGAGCGTCAAGAACCGCCTCAACAGCTTTTTTCGGATCGAATTCTCGTACTCGTGCAGAAATGTCAACCGAAGTGAGTTTCATTTTGGTTTTACTGTAGTCTGCGATAGCCTGGATTCTTCCTACGTCCGTTTCCGAACTTGGAATTTTGTCTGGTTTGACCTCATCAGACATAGTGCAACCTGCCCCCCCCTCTACACCGACATTGAAAGGATTGCCGTTGGTTTGTGAGGGAACCGTTCAAAAACAAATATCCTGAGGGCCGGCTGGACCCTCCCGTTAACTGGGGGCTGGGCCGGTGCAGAAAATGAGTACTCCAAGACTACCAGAGAAGCGATGGTCAATCGACCTAGAGAAGAAAATCCAAGAGGAACATTACGCTGATTCAGAGACATATCAACAACGATATGGTTTCCTGCCATCGAGTGGAAAGCCTCTATTTGTGGTTGATACACCACCTCCTTATCCATCAGGAACATGGCACATAGGTGCAGTTGCACAATATTCAATGATTGATGTTATTGCTCGTTCACAGAGATTACTTGGGAAAGAAGTATACTTCCCTTGGGGCGTCGATAGGAACGGTATAAACATCGAATTTACCGTAGAAAAGAATACGAAAAGGAAGATGAAGACATACGATCGAGAAGAATTCCTAACGTTGTGCAGAGAGACAATTGAAACATTCACACAAGCCATGAGAAAGACTGCTGCTCGCGTAGGATTGTCATGTGACTTTGCTGCAGAATACCTTACAGATGCTCCTGACTATCGGGCTGTTACACAATCGATTTTCATTGATTTATTCAAGAAGGGAGACATCATTGAAGATCTTCGTCCAAACATCTACGACCCAGTTGAAGGAACAACCATTGCTGATGCAGAAGTTGAGCGTATTTCTAGAAATACGAAGCTTGTCGATGTAAAGTGGCAAACGGATACAGGTGAAGAATTGATAATCTCGACTACACGACCAGAGATGATTTGTGCCTGTGGCGTAGTTGTGGTCCACCCTGATGATCAACGATATCAACACCTGGTTGGGAAAAAAGCAATACTACCAATGCCAGTAAATGGGAGAGAAACATCTGTTGAGATTCAAACCCATCCGTCTGTTAAGTCTGAATTTGGAAGTGGTATTTTGATGGTTTGCTCCTTTGGTGATCAAAACGATGTAGCGGTTTTCCGAGAACTTGGGTTGACTCCATATCAAGCCATAGATCTCGATGGTTGCATGACTAACATCTCAGCGGACCTCTCTGGATTACGTGTTATAGAGGCAAGAAAAAAAGCAACTGAAATGCTCGAAGAAGCAGGAATGATTTCACAGATTGAAGAGCGCTCACAGGAAATCCCAGTCTCTGAACGTGGTAAAAATCCTGTCGAAATCATTCTTCTCAAAGAGTGGTATGTACGCCAGACTCACATTCAGGATAGAATGCGTGAGCATATTGATGAAATTGAATTCCATCCCCCTAGGAACCGACAATTTTTGCTCGACTGGATGGATAACATTAGCATCGATTGGCCAATATCTCGACGCCGATGGTACCATACTGAGATTCCTATTTGGTATTCTGAAGATGAACAATTCATTGTTGTGCCCCCCTCTGGAACCTACGTTCAACCTTGGAAGGAACATCCACCTCTCGAATCTCGAGTTCTTGAACGCGAATCAAGAGAAGACATCGGTTCCTATGAAGAAATGAAAAACTCACTCGGTGAAATTCGTGGCGAGGAAAAGGTATTCGACACATGGATGGATTCTTCCAATTCCAATCTCTTCGTAAGTGGTTATCTAAATCATCCAGAAGTCTTTGAGAAAGCATTTCCTACAGCATTAAGACCCCAAGGAAAAGAAATTGTTCGAACATGGTTGTATTACACGCTCCTTAAGTCCACTCTCCTACTAGACAAACCTGGATTTCAGCACGTCTGGATTGATGGGCTCGGGATGGATCCATGGGGTCGAAAGATGTCAAAGTCCCTCGGAAACGGGATTGATGCTGATAGCGTTCTCGAATGTGGCGCTGGTGGACGAACAGGGTCTTGGAAGGTCAAAGGCCCAAGTGGTTCTGTCAGTTTGAAAGCGAATAAAATTGGAAGCGAATGTTTCCGATTATGGAAAGCATGTGAGGCTCAGGTCGGTGACGATTTCCATATCAATCCTGAAGAAATTGAAGCCAAATATTTCGGAGTATTAACGAAATTATTCAACGTTGCTCGATTTGCAAGTCAATTCGATATGCCTGAAGTTGAACCAACAAGTGCCTTCCCTGTTGAAGACAGATGGATTCGTTCAGAATTTTCAGCAACCATGAAGGTTGTAGAATCTTCTTGGCAGAATCTTGATATTTACACAGCAACACAAGCTCTCAAAACCTTTGGAACTGGTATTTTACCATCGCATTGGCTCGAAATGGCAAAAACTCGACTCTATGATGGTGATATGCATGCAGCATGGACAATTCACACGATTTTGAAAGACTTCCTTGCAGCATTCAGTCCTGTTTGTCCTTTCTTCTGCCATCACATCTCGATGACCCTCTACGGAGAAAGTTCGGTGGATGTGGACCAATTCCCAGCTCAAGGTTCCGTTGATGAACATCTCAACAACTTAACACCAGATGTTGAAGCCTTCAACAGTGAGGTTTGGAAAACCAAGAAAGAACAAGGTCTATCACTCAATGCTGAAATTGAAGGTGTTGCAGTTCCAGATTCCCTTAAAGAATTCAATGGCACTCTAACCCGGATGCACAAGTTACTCTGATTCATCAATACCATCTAATGTGGTTTGACGATGATCGATTTCTTCCAACTGCCCCAAGCGAAAACCAACGAGTCGTATGTTTTGTTCTTGATTGACATTTTGGGCAAAAAGCATTCGAACTTGACGTAAAAATACATCAGTATCATCCATTGCAACTGGAATTGAACGTCCATGAGTGTGTGTCTCGAATCCGGTATACCGTAACTTAACCTCAGCAAGTCTTCCTGCAATACCTTCTTCTCTTGCTTTGGCCATGACTCTAACAGTTAGGTTTTCGAGGACTTCTAGAACTACTTCATGATTCGATTGGTCCACAGGAAATGTACGCTCTTTTCCGATTGACCGACGTGAACGGATTGGGCTTACTTCATTTGACGTAGTCCCATCCACAACACGTAGAAGCCATGATGAAAAGCGTTCTGAGGTCATCCTTGCCAATGCGAGTTCGCCTAATTCCGATGCCTCATCCACTGTCGATATACCCCATTCTGCCAATCGGTTAGCTGTTTTTGGACCAATCCCCGGCACTTCACGCACAGAACGTTGTTGAAAGAAGGATTGAATTTCATCAGGCAATACTCGGTGAATTCCATTTGGTTTATTGACTTCTGAAGACATTTTAGCAACAACTCTTGTAGGTCCTATTCCAAAGGAAGCAGTCAATCCTACTGAATCAGAAATCTCATGCTTTATTCGTCGCGCAAGGCCTAATGCTTCATCCCAGTCTCCTTTTGTGTAATCTGTTATGTCAAGATACGCTTCATCGATACTCGCCTGCTCGAATTTATCGGCATATTTGCGTAAGATCTTCATGACTCGTCGAGAAGCCATAGAATACAATGAACGAGTTCCTCGAATATATCTACCTGGCCCATAAGGGCTTCCAGGACAACGTCTCCAAGCTTCCGTGATTGGCATTGCGGAGCGCACACCGTAGGTCCGAGCGGCATAATTACAGGTCGAAACAATGCCTCTTCCTCTACCCTGCTGAGGATCGGAACCAATAATCAATGGTTGGTCTTCAGGAAAACCATGATGAAGCATCTCGACCGATGCAAAAAACGCATCGAGGTCACAATGAATCAGGATACGAGGTTCGCTCACAATCCACGACGATGGTCGAAGGTGTTTGAAATTCATCCTTCACTTTCATAATACCCCCTGCGAAATGTAACCCTACTGTCCTCGCCGGACAACAATACTTGGTGAACATATGAAGGATATTGAAGCAATAGAAGAAACATCAATTTCTCCTGAACGTCTCCTCATGAAGAGAGGCATAACATGGATTGAAGGACCAGGATATTTTGGTAAAGAAATCGGTTTCCTTGCTCAGGAAACTACTGTTGCTTTACTTAGTGAAAATCAGACAGTCCATTGGATTGATGGAGCACATCGATTCGATCCGAGTACTTTTTTTGAACCATTAAGATATCGAAAATGTGGTCTTGAAGAAGGCTTACGTCGACTCTACATTGGACGGGGATTCACACTTCATCAGCTCCATGCACTGATTCTTCGTGTACATCAAGAAACACTCCTCACAAAGGCTTCATTGGTCGTTGTTGATGGATTATTAGCAATGTTTCTCGATGAGCAAATACGTCGATATGAGGGGCGAGCAATCCTTCGTCATTGCTTACATTCATTACAAAAATTGTCCAAACACTGTGCAGTAATCATCATAGATGGACATGTGAAAAGTAGACTTCATCAACAATTAAAACATACGGTGAAGATACATGCTGATCGACATTTGCATGGGTATTGGCAGACGGCAAGGAAAAGGGTATTGTTTCTGAGAAATACCAACAAGTCAGAAACAACACTTCGAGTTCTTCCTATAATGAGAAATCAATCCCAATTGAGACTTGGTTCCTTCACATCCACTTGTCAAGTCGTACAACACCCACTTCTGTCAATTGATGTTCTTCCCACCCAAATGGAGTGAGTATTGCCCACATAGCTCGAATCGCTTGCTGTCTATAATATGCTAAATCGATTTTTCGAGTTGTTATATTCAAATCAGAACATTCTTGGGCCAAAAGAACTCGATAGAGTGGATTCATCACATCTTTCTCTCGAACAAGGAATCGTGCTTTTGAGCCAAGAGTAAGCGGGAAGCCATGTACCTGATGCCTTTGGAAAGCAAGCATTGCCAAAGATTGTACCGAACCTTGAGTTGGTTCCCTTGAAATTCTTTGAGCGATCAGAAGATCACCGATTGTAATCTTTCCATTCTCAAGTTTCTCAAGTTCCTCAAGCAGTAAATTCTGAACGGTTTTCTGAACAGAATACGATGGAAGACCATCTCTTAGATCAGTAGCTTTTGAGAGAATCTGCAACGCTTGTTGTTGGAGGTCACGAATCCATTGACAGGTTGAATGTTGACGTAATTCAAGTCCTCTGATTTTCAAACCTTCCGCCCCATACGCCCAATATTTAGTGAGAGAACCCCCTGAATGAACTCGACTTGGTAAAAATGCAATACAATCGTACGTCCCCTCATATTCAAGAGGAATTCCTGTGAGTGACTGTACTTCCTTGGCCAAAGTCAAAGCATCTTTGTGTTGCTGCTCATATGTCCTTCCTTGCACATCACGGACCCAAACAGAATCAACGATGGCATGAAGAACTTCCCATCCAGATTGTTGAGCGTGTTCAATAGTCTGTAGAAGAAGTTCCCTCGCCCAAGCACAAATGGCTTCATGTGCTTCAATACGTCCAAACCGAGCGTTTCGATAACCAGTGTAGCCGAAACAAGTGACAAGAAGCCATTTCAGAGCATTCTGTTGCCGATCTGCTGGATCTTTTTTTTGCTTTACTTGCTCCTTCAATTGTTTTCTTCGTTCAATCAGTGGAGCGACGACGCGGCCGAGGAAGCCATGAATTCGACCACATGTGTGCGTCGAAAGCCCTGGTACTTGGAATGCAGTCGATGAATAGCGTGGAAAAGCAAGGCTTGCAGACTGCCATTGTCGTTCATGCAACTGAAATTTCTTTTTTGCAGATTCCGGATGCAGTGGTAGCGGTGCAGTATTGTTTGCTGGTTGACAACAACTGCAGTTCAAGGTTTCAGGGGATATATTTCGGGTTGCAATAATACTTGGAAAGAGGCTGGCGAAATCCAGTTCAATGACATCAGAATAAACTCCAGGTTTACTATCAAGGTAAAGTCCACCTCGATCTGATTGAAGAAGGTCCCAAGCACTCTTCGTATCTTCTGGCCTAGTTTTTTTCCACGGAACAAGAACATCATCTTCCATCGCTACTCTATTCTGAATGGCACTAATCACCGACCCAGGTGATTTACGGGCAGCATCGCTTATGCGTGTAGCGGAGACAACCGCTAATTCATACAGGCCAGAGAGCCCTCCTTCTTTAAACATAAAACTGGAAGAAAAATCGATATGGATTCGGCCTTCAAACGAAAATTGGGGATCGCTGCGTAGAACTTGTCCGTAGGAGTGTACTGTTCTCGCCACCCCTATTTGACGAAGAATGGAAGAATTACGACCGAGCTTCAAAGTCTGCTCATTCTTCTTTGCATGTGCCAATAAGGCTGGAAGAGTAAGCGTATTACCGTCTTGTGTGAAAACCACATCAGGATCAAGTTCTCTCAAAGATTGTTCAAGTTTCACAGCAAATGAGGGATCGTGGG
>QQSG01000028.1:29485-30464 GCA_003602665.1 Candidatus Poseidoniales archaeon | reverse complement strand
GAAGAGATTTCAGTGGAACAATCGGTAAATCCTTTGCTCTTACTAAATTGAACTTCAAGACGACAACATTTCAACGAACGACGTTGCATTTCCTGTTCCGTTGCAACAAGTTGTTGATTATCGATCATAACTGAAGAACCAATGGACAAACGCTTCGAAGTGAGGTAGGATTGTTCAGGTTGCAGATCCACTGAATAAAGAGTAAAACGAACATGTTTTCCTCGTTCTTCGATATGCTGAGCAAGTTGTTTGAGTGATGAATGAGTCTTCACTTCTACAGTGAGCACACGTGTTTTGTCGACGAAACCAAGCTCTAATCGTTTGTATTCAAATAAATGATTCAGAATTCCAAATTTAATCTGGATTTCAGGTTGATGGAGCCACTCAATTAATACCTCAAGATCTGAATTTGAACCAGAAACATGTAGCGAAGGATTCCATTGTTCACGGTATGAAAAAACCGGTCCTTCTTCGGGAACAATCCATACCAGCATATCTTTTCGTTCGGAACAAAGGTGGGCATCAAGAATCCATCCATGGTCACCTTCAACGTACATCAAGTACACCAACATCTCTCAATTGACGTTCAAGTGACTCAAGCCGCCCCTCTAAGACTCGAATTCGTTGATGAGCACCCAAGAGCATGGAGAGTAACATTGGTTTCCATTCTTCTTGCCCTGGAAGCATTCCACCTGCAGCTCGACGAGCGCGAACATCATGTAGCATCATATCGAAGTTACAACAATCATCCAATGAAAGTGCTCTTCGATAAGGTACAAGACGTTCTATTTCCTGCTCAACTCGTCCTCTCCATGTTGGTACTGTACGGCCCATGTCTTCGGAACTGAATCTGTAAGGCAAGACTTGTGCCCACACCATTTGCAAAGTGAAAATGGAATCAAGAAAGCGATGAGCGATTCACTGTCGTTTCTGGTAATGAGCCACTTAAAGCGATAAGTACAGCATCTGCAATATCTAA
>QQSG01000028.1:0-29337 GCA_003602665.1 Candidatus Poseidoniales archaeon | reverse complement strand
GCCTCTAGAGCAGCTGTTTCATCAATGATTCCACCTCTAGCACAATTTACGATATGATTTCCACAGGGTAAATTATTCGGATCTTTTCCAGGCATCATTGAGATTCGTTCTGAATCAACAAGGTGGTGTGTTTCATCAGTGAGGTTGCAATGAATAGAAATGTGAGTGCAACGTTTGAACAAACCATCGACCGTTTTGTGCATGGATACGTCAAACTTCTTGGCTACTGCAGCAGGCAAATATGGATCGTAGGAATGAACTTCCATACCAAATGCTTGAGCGACGCGAGCAACTCCTTGCGCAATACGGCCAAATCCAATTAATCCTAATCGCTTTCCGTAAAGTTCAGTCCCCGTTAACTCTTTTTTGGCCCATTTCCCAGAGCGAAGAGTACGGTCAGCAGTAGGAATGTAACGAAGAGAACCCAGTAAATGAGCAACTGTCAGTTCAACCACGCTCTGAGTACTTGCTCGTGGTGCATTAACCACAGGAATTCCAAGTTTTGAAGCAGTATCAAGATCAATATTATCGACACCGACTCCAGCTCTCGCAACAACTTTCAGACCAGGGGTGCTCACCTCTAAAATTTCTTTCGTAATCTTTGTCGCACTGCGAACAATGACTGCATCAAAATCAGCCAATGCTCCATCAAGTAAATCTTCAACTTCAATGAATTGCCGTACAACCTCACAGTCAGCTTGTTCTAACCGTTTAATTGCTTCATCCGCCATACCATCAGTAACTGCAATCCTACGCATGTCTAACCGACTCTTCGATAAGGTGTTAGAACATTGGGATAAAATACATTCTTCGCAATGGATTCAAAACAAAGGGGCACTACGCTGTGTTCAGTGAGGGCATGGCTACCGAAGTTGATATCCAGGCGCTGATATGGGCACTCGGTATATTGGCTGTACCTGTTGTAGCAGCAATACCACTGAGATTTATCTGGCGTTTCTGGATTGGTGGAGGTCATGAAGAATCGGAGTACAGAACAACGGTCAGACAAATTATTGATGCAGGAAGACAAATAGAAAGTTACCGACATGCATTGAATGACATTGCACGAAGTTTGCGCCTCACTCCATCCAGACAGCGCCTGATAGAAGCAGATATCCTCAATCCATTGTCAATCACCCATTTCTTAATTTTACCAGCCCTCATCATTTTCCCACTTGCATTTGTTGTTGCCCTTCCAGTCATGCTTGTAGGCTTACCAGTCATTCTTCTCGTAGAATTCATACTCATTCGACAACGGGTTCTGATTCGGGGACTGGGTGCAGTTGAACAAGGAATGCATTGGCAAATCATCCACATCCCTCAATCCCATCGAGGAAACCAGTCAACAGAGCGAAGTTATACAGAGTTCTCCCAACATCTGGAGCATTTTCACAAGGTTCCGAGAGGTGTTTTTCTTGGATTATTTGCTTGGTTGATCATTCACTGGATATTCAAGTTAGATAATTTCGGAATTGAAATCATACTTGCGTCATTACTCTACATCGGTTTACTTGCAATCGTAGGAGTGTTATCGACTGCTTTCGAAACTGATTTGGTCTTTGTAGACCCTGCAAAGGGCCGCCTTATACCAATCGACCAGTGGGTCGAATCCCTTCTCAAGCCACTTGTTGGAGTAGGACTCATTTTCCTACTTGGTCGTGATCTCTTAGAAGAATCGAGAGGGGGAAATCCTGCACTTTTTGCCACAACAGTGTTAGCCGTTCTATACGGTGCAGCGATTGTAGGAATCGCATACCAATGGGGTTATTCAGTGTGGAGAGGGAAAAAGATTCAACGCTCATTTGAAGGACAGGTCATTGAAAGTCTTGACCCATTATCTTATGATTTGACGAGGACAAAAGGTCGAATTGAATTCATTGTTCGCAAACCAATGGCAGAGAGATTACAAGAGATTGAAGAAATACATACGGGTCAAATGACGTTTGAGGATCTTGATTCTATGCCAAGTAATCAGCCTAAAGAGGCACCTCAAAATCCAATTTAATCTTCAATCAATTCTGCGTCAATGCTTGAAGAAACCAAATATTTTGGTTCATCTATACGAGATGAGCGAATCAAGTAGCCAAGACCAATCGCTGCTACGAGTATGAATATTGAAAAGAAACTTGCAGCACCTAGATATTCAGAAAATACATCGCCTAGCGCAGAGAAGAATCCCTCGGATTCTGACTCCTCAACAACGTCCTTAGGAACAATCAAAGCGAATACGGCTTGTTGGTCATAAGCCATTCTTGTAAAGGTCAACTGACCGTCATATTCGCTGTCATAGTTTTCAGAGGGGATTGCTGGATCAAGGTCCGAGTAGAAGTCAGGACGTTGTTCAAACGAAATGTCAACAGGTTCACTCAAATCAAGGGTAAGCGTAACATCAACTGTGTATGGAATACGAGATTCAAAGAATTCTGGATCGTTAAAGATTCCAAGGAAAGTTGCTGCCTGACCAGTCACGTCGAAATGTGCCCAAGTATTCCAAGAAGAGGAATCAACATCAAGATCACAAATCCATGCATCAGATACACGAGAACAAGCCCCTTGAGCATCATTACTACCATCTTCACCTAAGTCAATCTCGAGTTGAAGAGCCCCTGCTTGTGCCGTATCAATATCAAATTCGGTTGGTACGAAACGAGCTTCAAGTTGTGTAGTTCCATTTGGAATCCAGACATAGTGTGAATCTTCGGTGTAATAGACTGCCCCACTAGCACCGTTGTTGAAGTGATTCCAGTCTCCTTTCCATCCATGATGAACTCTATCGGTGTTAACTGAGATTGTTTTCTCAACCATCATTTCTTCATAAATTTCCCAAGCGTCCCAAACTGTGTATTCAGGAAATTCAACCAAGCCATCTCCGTCTTGATCTCGCATGAGTTGAAGTGTTCTTGCAAGGGCAACAGCCGCATCAACATCTGTCAAGCCGTGACCAATTCGCCAATCATGGCATTCTCCAGTCATGCTTCGATAGCATTCTTCAGGAATGTCATTGCATCCATCGTCAGCGTTCCCATCTTCGCACGAATTGGCCATTCCTTCGTAAGTTGCTGTCAATTCTAGAATCAATTCTAATTCATGAACTCGAGAAAAGTTTGCGGTATCCCAATCTTCGAATTGACCGTAAGATGCAGTACCGTCTCCGCCTACAAGACTTGAGCCTTCATCATGGTCATCACGATGGTAATCAGCGACGCCGAGAGAGGGCGCAATCTCGAGAATTAATCCTGCCATGCCTCCGACGTGCGGAGTTGCCATTGAAGTTCCAGAAATCGACATGTAATACAAATCACCTTGTAATTTCGTGCTAGCATCGATGGCTGTTCCACGAGGTGCAGTCGCCCAAATGTCACGGCCAGGTGCACCAACATCAGGCCATGTGTGTTGTTGGTTCATGCATCCACGAGAAGAGAAAGAAGTAACTGCAGTACCATCGTGCGTGAGTGCTGCTACTGAAATTGCGGATGGTGTGTTTGCGTATACGTTGGTCCGCAGATCACCTGTACATTCACCACCGCCACCAGATCCTCCAGAATTGGAGGCAGCAAAAATAACCGCAACACCGTTGTCATAAGTTAGCATATCTGTCAGAGTTGCAACAGCACCATTTGGATCATAATCACCGTCAGTTCCCCATGAATTGGAAACAACACGGATGTGATATGGATTCTGCGAAGGAATAGAATGTTGGTATGTCCACTCGAGTCCTTGTTCAGCAGCAAAGATGGATGCACCATCACCCGTACCAAGGGCTACAAGTTGCCCTCCTTTGGAAACACCGGCTCTTCTTCCTGCAGAGGCATCACCATTTCCAGCAATCGTCCCTCCTACGTGCGTTCCGTGACCTGAGGAAGTATCGGAATTTGTTGTCTCAGTCCAGACGCCATCCCACTTTGCGGAATAGATGACTTTCTCACCGGTCCATGGTTCGAGATAATCGAAATCTGGATGCCCTGCATCGACTCCCGTATCGAGGTCAACAATCGCTGTCCCATCACCGTCCCATTCTGTAAAGGCCAAGTCAGTTTCAAACTCCACTTTACCGTCAGTGTCGACGATAACTCTGTGCCAAGCATCAGTTGCTCGAACCACATGTGTTGTTTCGTGCATCATGATACCAGGGTCGGTTGGTCCACCCCATTCAGAGGGAAGATAAAAGAAATCAAGTTCTCGATTAAGTTCGAGATATTCAATTCGGTCCCAGAGAGAGATCTTACGAATCGTATCGGAGGGAGCTTCAAAGAGTCCACCGTCAATGAGAATTGCATCATGCAGATGAATTGCTCCTGTTGTTTTCATGAATTCAAGATCCTCTGAAGTAACAGGTGATTTTAATTGAAAGATGACTTCATGGAGAACTGAATCATCATCGTTACTTGCAAGAGCTTCTTCAAGGGCTGAATCCATCTTGTCCAAATCCCCGTATGGGTTTGTTCCCTGAGCAAGGGGGGAAGCGAGTGATACCAAGAAAATGAATTGGAGAAAAAAAACCGTTAAAAGACGACTGTTAGGGGTACGACTCATGGTTAGGGGCACCAAAGGAACTTCAAAGGTGTTTGGTATATTTGTGAATACTATAACCACGGAATTTCATCTGGAATTTCAGCAAAAATGTTCGCTGGGAGTGCTACTTTAATTTTAGAAACTGAACCGAGTTTTTCTACAGAATCCATCTGCCAGGCGGTAAATTGTTCAAGGGATTTCATTGATAGAATGGGATTATGGAGACGATTCCAACCCAGTGTTTGGAGTTCTGTACCCGGGGGTTCATGACCACTGCAAACCAAAACACCATCAGAAAAGCGTGTAAAAACATTCAGAGAAGACCAATGCTCTTCTAGGCGACCACTTGGCAAATCATCCCTACCTACGCCTCCCTCTCCGTTGAAGAAAAAGTCCCCGGTGAAAATGTGATTCTCCGTTTCAATGATCATTGAATCCTGTGTGTGGCCCGGTACGTGATGGAATAAGAAATCCATTCCTCCCACATTGAGTTCTGTCGACTCATCAACGTAAAGAGTCACACCTAATGAGGGCGTGTCTTTCCACATGATGTATGGAATGTTATGCTTCTTTGAAAGTGAAAAACATGCAGTGATGTGGTCAGCATGTGTATGTGTAGCCATACAGGCGATGAGAGTCAGAGAGCGTTGTTCTAAGACGGTTTCATAATGATCAATGTGATCCCAAACCGGGTCGATTAAAACTGCATTTTCACCATTATTGACAAGATAGGTACACGCCCACCCATTCGGACGGATATCTTCTACCTGCATGTCCTTGGGTGGCTAATCTTCTACTTCAATACTCACGCTAATTTAGACGAGATTTGATGAGGGAGGGGGTTCAGGGGGGACCATGCATCCAACAGAAGTGGTTTATTTGGAGCATGATGGAAAGCTGCTGCTCGTTGATGATTCAGGCATAGGACCTCAACCATGCATCATGGGCCGACAAGAATCATCCACGACACTTCGATTCCCAACAAGGGAGGAATTAGACAAAATGGAACTCCAATGGGAAGAAGAACGATTCACGGATATTCGATTCAATGAATTGAGTATACGAGTTATCCATGGATTACCAGCCATTGAATGGCCATCGCATTGGACTTGGAAAGATGAGGTAATTTCTGATAACGCAGTTCATCCTGTTGCAAGAGAGGCTGTCTATCGTTCAATTCACAGGCTTGTAGCCAAAGTCATCATACAGAACGAACGAGATGAAGTCTTGATGGCCAAAGTAGAGCGTGGTTTTTTCAAGGGATATTGGACACTCCCCGGAGGATATATGAATCACAGCGAGGAGCCTTCCGTAGGTTGTGTTCGAGAGGCATTTGAAGAATTGGGAATCTCGTTGGAAGTCGACGATAGAAAGCCAATTATTACTCAACGCTCATTTCATAGAGATGGTATTTCTTTCATGAGTTTCACCTATTTTTCAAAATGGAATGGTGCAATATCTGAATTGAAATTAAAGGAAGGAGAAATCGCTGAAGCCAAGTGGTTCCCTCTCCATGAGGCCTTGAGTAACGCAGTATCTGAATTTGACCATATTGCAATCGAATCGATTGTGAATTAGGACTGAACAAGATCTTTACCAGCTTGTAAAGCAGCATCCAATCCATCAGGATTTGATCCGCCACCTTGAGCCATGGTTGGGCGTCCACCGCCTCCGCCATTGATGTGAGGAATAATGGTCCTCAGAATTTCAACCGCATTATACCGTTCTGATGCAATTGTCCCTTCCGTACATGCAACCATCAGTTTACCACCACCTTCTCGTGAACCCAGAATGGCGAGTGTCGGTTTGGATTGCTCTCTTGTTAATTCTTGAAGCATCGATGTAAGTTGTTTCAAATTCCCATCAAGTTCCATGACAACAATGCGTACACCATCAATTTCAAGGGAATCATCCCCTCCACCAGATGTTCTCAAACGAACAATCTCTGCTTCGAGTTGCTCGATTCTTTTCTTTTGGTCTTTCCATTCAGCAAAAAATCGTTCTGCAGTCTTTGGTAGATCTTCATTTGCAATTCCAAAGGTTTCGGATGCCGTTCTCAAAATTGAGTCTTGAGAGCGGGCGTACTGCAATGCTGCTTCCCCTGCCACAATGTGAAGTCGTTCCACTCCATCTTGCACTGCTGTTGAGCGAATGATTCTGATCGAACCTATTTGGCCTGGTTCGTCATGATGAGTTCCACCACATGCCTGTACATCGTGATCTGAAATTCTCAAAACGCGAATACTGTTTCCCTTAGGAGCGCCACCTTGATACAAGTCGAACCCATGTTTTTTGTCCGCTTCATGACGGGCTAGAACCGTTTTCTCTGTACGAGATACAAGTCCAAGAACTTCATTTGCTAAAATTTCTATCGCATCAAGATCTTCTCGATTAAGTCGTCGATAATGAGTGATATCTAATCGAGCAAGTTCAACTGATTTATTCGCGCCAGCCTGATAGATGTGTGGGCCAAGAATACGTCGCGCAGCTCCACCTACGATATGTACTGCAGTATGATGGTCCATCAGTTGCTTTCGTCGCTTCCAATCGATTGTACCATGAACCAAATCACCAATAGAGAAGGGACCATCGCAAAGATGAACGATAAGTTCGCCAATCTTTTGGGTATCGAGAACGGTTCGGGTCACCGCATCTGTGGAAAGTGAACCATAGTCGCCTTCTTGGCCTCCTCCTTCTGGATAAAAGCAGGACTCCGCCAACACAATTGCGTGGGTTGAGCCATGAGGTCCCATGCCCTCAATCAATGGCAAAGAAGCCAATACGCTTGCATCAAAGGAGCGTTGTTGAACATCTTCGTAATAGAGTGGAACTGTGTGTGGCAAATTAGGAAGTTCTTCAACCATCTGTGGTTGAACCGTTGTCGAAGCAGCGTTTTTGGCCATAAGAGCATGCCTTTCAGCCATCTCGGCCGAGAAACCCGTCCGGAGGCGAAGATTACTCCATCCATTACTCTTGGCGATATTAATGACCATGTCAGGAGGTAAACCGTGAGAATCATTCAGTTTGAACAAGAGAGAATCGGGCAACTCTTCCACAGTAGATTCGATCGACTTCAATTCTTGTTGAATGAGATTGGATCCTTTACGGAGTACTTCTTTGTAACGACTTTCCTCAAGTTCCATGATGGTCATCAAACCATCTCTCGTTTGCTTCATTTCATGACCATTCATGTTGACTTCAAGATGATGTTGAATAAGTTCTGAAAGCGTAGTAGAAATTCCCAAATCATCTCGCATGCGCAATATCCTTCGAGCAAGCATTCGAGCCAAATAGCCTGCTTTAGCATTGGATGGAACCAAACCATCTCCAAGCATATGACACAGTGCATGAAGGTGATCTGGAATAGCATAAATTCGTGAAAGTGGTTCTGTCACACCAATGAATTGTTCCTTTGTTAGTTCGACATTTCGTTCCTTAAGCCGGCCGATGAAAAGAGATGATAGTTCATCAGCATCGACACCGGGCTCGATATTCATAATACCATTCAGCCGGCTCATTTCGCTTAACAAACTGTCCAAATCTAAATCAGGCCATTGTTTAGCAACGGAGGAAAACCCACTCATTTCTTTGAGCCATGCGACTGTTTGAGGGTATATGGCTTCGTAAATGGTAGGTGTACCCGCTGCTGCCCAACAAAATCGTTCAAGGCCATATCCTGTATCGATAATTTGCAAAGGCATTTCCTTGTAACGGTCTCCCTTGAGTTCGATATCGCCATCTGGAGATTCCTCTAGATTCATGAATACAAGAGTCGCTAATTCCAAACCCCCAACGATAACTTCGACGGCTGCCCCTGCATTACCCCCCCCACACCACGGATTCTCAACATAGGTGATTTCTCGGGCGTCGATACCAAACGTTTCGGTTAACATGGCATGGCAAAACGAAACACATTCCTCCATCCAGTAGTAAGATTCACCTTCATCCGGTCGGTTAAATACGTGATGCGCCATCATTTCAAACGTAGTTAGATGACGGCCTGAACGCCCAACAGCGTCAACATCAGTCAAACGAATACATGGCTGAGAAATCGTGAGTGGATTTGCAGGTGGTTGTACTTGTCCAGATGTAACATGTGGTTGAAAATCCGCAATCGAAGCAATGGTCAAGTGAATATCATCTCTCCAACGAGCTAAGACGGGATATGGTTCAATTCGATGATGTTCATTCGATTCAAAGAAAGATAAAAATGATTCACGCATTGAGTCTTTGAGTTCTTTCCCACGCTGTTCAAATCCAGCGATGAGAGGTTTACCGATAAATGTATACTCATCTTGGTGAGTATCTCCACAAGTGCTTCGATCAGCATCACATGTCCAAAACCAAAGTTCGGTTATTGTGCACTGTTTTCGAAAATAGCCGTTTTCATGAAAAACTGCTAGGTCGATTGCAGGTAAACTCATGTTACGCCCCCGCTCTTGGGGTGCTCCTCCTTGCTTTCAATCCTCCCACGAGAATATACAAAATATCGGAAATCATCAAATGAATGATGTCTAACCACAACCATGGAGCCTGAATGGATGAACCATGTGGATACGTCTACACCGGGTGTTGTTCGAATCAAGGCATTTGGAAAAATGAAAGTAGATGCGGCTCTAATTGCTCCGTTGGATGAAATTAAATCGTACCAAGATGGACGTGGCCCTAAGCAATTACTCAATGCTGCTCAACTCCCAGGTATTGTTGGAACAGCTTGGGGTATGGCTGATTGGCACTATGGATACGGTTTACCGATAGGAGGTGTTGTAGCAACCGATGTAAATCATGGAGATCAAGGCGGAAGTATTTCTCCAGGAGCAGTTGGTTTTGACATAAATTGTGGCGTACGTGCTGTTGCTCTCAATCTAGCGGTTGACGATATTCCAAATCTAAAAAAATTAGCATCTCGATTGAATGGAAGGATTCCTGCAGGAGGTTCTGGAAAAGGCGGCATAAACATCAATTCACAACAACTTGAAGCAGTTCTACAAGGTGGTTTATCCGAACTAGAAACAATTGATGTCAGCAGTTACCATGCGAAAGGGAGTGTTGAATCAGATGGATCATTCGAAATCGATGAAGTTTCCATAAGCGAACGAGCAAAGAATAGAGGCTTAAGGGCCCTTGGCACACTAGGAAGCGGCAATCATTTTCTTGAACTTCAACGAGTTTCAGAAATTGCTGATGAAGAAACGTCCAAGGCATGGGGTGTTGAATCCGATCAAGTCATTGCAATGATACATTCAGGCTCAAGAGGATTGGGGCATCAAGTATGTAGCGATCATATCCACGAACTTGAGATGAGGCTCAAACAGCGTGATGGAACTTGGGTGGATGAAGAATGGGGGTATGAATTACCGGACCGACAATTGGCTGCAGCACCCATCCATTCAAAGCAAGGACAAGCATACCTAAACGATATGAAAACTGCTGCAAATTATGCCTTTGCCAATCGCGCAGTTTTGGCACATCGATTGTTTCTTGGATTGAAAGCAGAACTTGGCGATGTTGTTGACCTCACTACAATTTATGATGTATCTCATAATATTGCAAAAGTTGAGGATCATAAAATCCATGGGGTAAATTGCACATGCATAGTCCATCGAAAAGGAGCTACAAGAGCATTCAGTGGAGATCAAATGAAGCCTCATGATGTCTTCAAGCGTACTGGGCAACCTGTACTTGTCCCCGGAGATATGGGCAGAGGGTCATGGATTATGGCTGGGCCAGTTAATGGACAGAATCTTGCATTCGGTAGCGCATGTCATGGAGCAGGAAGAGCGATGTCCAGAACTGTAGCCCGAAAAACAATTGATCCAGATATACAACAAAATGTCCTTAATGAACAAGGAGTTATTGTCCATGCTGCAACTAAAAATATTCTTTCTGAGGAAGCTCCATCTGCATACAAAAATGTCGATAACGTCATTGAGAATACGTACGCAGCAAACCTTGCTCGGCCAGTGTTACGCTTAGAACCGTTAGCTGTGATTAAAGGATAATCACATACACATGTTTGCCATTGGTTGCCCAGAGGTAGGCGCAGCACCTGAGTGAACGCCGTCTGGTTCTTCAACAATGACCGACAATAATGTGTTTACAAGTTCTTTAAGATCATCAACTTGGAGTTGTAATTCCTTCACTCTTTCTCGCATATCGGCCTTCTTTTCAGTAGATTCTTTCATTCCCATCCCATCCGAAGAAGTTGCCTTCTTCATTCTAAAGTGGCTAAAGAAGCCTCTTAATGTTTAGGGGAGGCACAAGGATTAGAATCGTGTTTTGAGAGTGGAGCCACCGGCGAGAATTGAACTCGCGACCTCCTCATTACCAATGAGGTGCTATACCGCTAAGCCACGGTGGCGTAACCCGAGCCACCAACAATGCCGATATAATCGCTTCGCGTCAGTGAAGAGATGGCGCCGAGAGAGAGATTTGAACTCCCGAGGGACAGGCCCACGCGATTTCCAGTCGCGCGCACTACCAGGCTATGCGATCTCGGCTCGCAAACCTATCCAAACGACATCACCGTTTAACGCTCACCCTTCGTGAAACTAGGAGCGCAACAAACTCAAAGGGGAACCTACTGGGATGTGCATGGGCGGTGAAGAAAACGTGGCGTTGGACCCGAATCACAACGCCTTACCGTTTCGACTTTCAGATATTGAGATTAAGCCAAAATTCTTTGATTTCCATCCATTGATACTCACTGTTCGCAAAGAGATTGTTTTCCAATGGAAATTAATCCGGGATGAATGGAATAAACAGCACTTGATCACTATACTTGCTGGTTCAATTGCAATTATTCTAGGAACGTTCAATGGTGAGATACTCAATGGAGGAGATGCACAAGTATCAGGCTTAGAAGGCTTGCAACAATCGGGTGCAACTTCCTATTTCCAAATGATATTGTCAATCGTCTGCTGGGGATGGTTCCTCTACCAATTACTTCGCTTGTTCCCGATTATGAGAACCCACAGTGTCACGCTGATGCTTATTTGGGGAGGTCTAGGATTGTCCCAGATCTTATTCCATGTTGAGAATAAACAATTTCCAATGGCGTTTGATTTATCCCAGATGATGGGTGGATTACTCGTAACATTGGTTTGTGTCTTTTTCTTGTATTTCTTCATAAAAGCAGTCACTGAAACCAGAGATCTTCATGTCGAAACCAACCATTTGCATGAAGATGTGCGAATGATGGAAGCAGAAATGGCAGAACATTCACTTAAAGCATGGACAGCAATATGTCTGACATGGTGTGGATTAGTAATCATTAGTTCTTGGAGTGGAGCACACTTCGTTGCGGAAAGAATGGCTGACCAACCGATTCTGATCGCTCTTTATGTGATGCTTTCACTCATCTGCATACCTCTAATAATGTGGACCATATGGTTCCCGCAACGGATGCTAGGAACAGAAGCACTTGTACGAACAAAAGCTGCTGTTTCTGCTGAAGAGGATCTTCGCAGTAAATTCATTATGGCGGAAGTTGCTCCCGATGAAGAGGCTTGGTGATTTTATGAAGGAATTTAGAAAAGATTTTCCTGCCCTAATGCTCGATGACCCAGTTGCTTACTTGGACAATGCTTGCGTCACCCTGAAGCCCCAATCTGTGATTGATTCAATTCAAGATTATTACATCAATACCCCAGGATGTGGTGGTCGTTCTGTTCATCGTTATGGAACCCATGTATCGAAGACGATTTCACAATCAAGAACGAAATTAGCTCATTTCTTCTCCTCCCCTTCGGTAAATGAGATTGTATTCACGAGAAATGCGACACATAGCCTTAACCAAATTGCTAAAGGATTGGACTGGAACAAGGGAGATGTCGTTCTGACAACCGATAGAGAGCATAATTCAAACCTTGTACCATGGCTTCAATTAGAACAAGAACGAGGTATCGATCATCGAATCGTTCGTTCTAATCAAGATAATACGTTCAATTTAGAATCATTTGAAGAAGCATGTGCTCAAGCGGGATCCGACTTGAAAATGGTTTCAATGAGTCATGTAGGAAATCTTGATGGAGTTGAAATTCCAGTAAAAGAAATCACAAAAATCGCAAAAGATTACGGAGCCCTAGTCTCCATCGATGGGGCACAATCGGCACCACATATGAGTGTCGATGTCCAGGACCTAGGCATCGATTTCTATTCTTTTTCAATCCATAAAATGCTTGGGCCATCTGGCATGGGAGGATTGTGGGGTAGAACTGAACTGCTTGAAAATATGAGAACAATACAATCAGGTGGGCAAACGGTTACTTCATCAACATATGATTCACTTGAGTGGGCAAAACCACCCTCAAAGTTTGAAGGCGGTCTCGGTCACTTCGCTGGCATGATGGCAACAGGTGCGGCTATTGATTATCTCACACAATTGAATATGGATGAAGTTCATGCTCATGAAAAATCTCTGAATAAAATTATGACAGAAGGTGTCAAAGACATACCCGGAGTCTCGATTATTGGGCCTGAAGATCCTTCTAAGCGTGGGGGAATCTGTTCTTTATTACTCGATGATAAACTTCCATCTCATGACATTGCATTATTGCTTGATGAAGTGGCAGGCGTCATGGTACGCTCTGGGCAACATTGTGTCCATTCATGGTTTAATGACAAGGGATACAATGGCTCACTAAGGGCCTCTGCTTATTTCTACAACACGGAAGAGGATGTCCGAAGGTTTGTAGACACCTTCTCCGAAGCAGTTCATGCGTTCAGTTGAGGGAATCATATGGAAGAATCAATTCCAGAGGTTGCAATGAATCCTCAACTCGAAAATGATCTCTTAATTGTTCGAAAGATTGTCAGTATTGGCACAGGAATAATGCTCATTTTGCTTGCGGGTTTTCTTTACAGCGTTATAGTTGGAGATTCGTTAAGTTTTGTTAAACCTAGAGATGCATTGATTGACTCGGAAGATGCATACCAAGATCTCATCAGGATGCCCTCTGGCCTAACTGGAAAAGGCGTGAAAGTATGTGTTGTAGACACGGGCATTGAACTTGATCATCCAGACCTAGAGGGCTATGAATTGAAAGGATGGACAGATGTAGTTCAAGGTAAAACTAACCCATATGATGACAATGGTCATGGTACAAATATGGCTGGCATCCTTATCGCAGATGGTTGGCTTGATGGAATAGCACCTGATGTAGACCTATACGTTGCTAAGGTAATGCAAGAAAACGGTTCTGGATATGAGGAAGATGTCGCAGCTGGCATCGATTGGTGCATCAATATGAATACAAACATCATTTCACTATCGCTTGGAGGCGCTCCGGACATACTCCCATTCCTCAATTCAGGTGGAAGAACAATCGAGGATGCAGTTGCTGATGCAACAACTCGAGGAATATTCGTTGTTGCTGCTGCAGGAAATGACGGTGGAGAAGATGATGATGGGGACGTAGCATCTCCAGGAGGTGAACGACGCGTAATTTGCGTTGGAGGAGTCACTCAATCCGGAGGGCCATGGGCCAAATCATCCATTGGAAACAATGGAGGGAGTCTATTCCCATTCCAATTACCACGAAATGATCCTGACAAAAAGCCAGAAGTTGTGGCACCTGCTAAGGAAGTCCCTGTGCTGAACAACAAAGGAACGTGGTCATCTTCAAGTGGCACCAGTGCTGCAACTGTATTCGTAACGGGCGCAATCGCCTTATTGCTCGAACAAAATCCAGAACTTGCAAGTAACGGTACCTCGAGTGATGTATCCACAATCGACCAAGTCAAAGATTGGTTAATGCAAACAGTGTCTCCTCAAGAAAGCCAGTCAGGACACGATAACAAGTATGGATATGGGTTACTTGACATTCAAGCCCTGTTGGATAAAGCCATTGAGTCTTAACTTAGCGTTTGAAAAAGGCGACTAAAGTACCTTCGAACAACGGAACAAATGCCATATGGTGTGTTGAATTTGTGGTTTCGATTAGTTTTATCCAGTCATTAAAACCATCTACTTTGGCTTGTTCATTTTCGTCGAGTTCATCATAATCACCCGTTGGAGTAGGAGGTTCAACAGTGAATAGAACTCCATTTTGAGTGAGCAAAGGGAGTGATTCAGATATTGTGGAGGCCACCTTTTCTGGTTGGTCATCAACAATAATGGCATCGTAGGTCAAATCGAGGCGTTTTTCACCAGTTCCTACTCCAGATTTCATGGTCATTGACCATGCTTTTGCTTCCGCTAAAAGAGTAGAAAACTCTCCAACTAAGATGTTCGACCAAGGTGCTGCTTCATATCGTGATTGAAGGCGAAAAAGAATGACTCCGAATTTTGCTCCTTGTTCAACTAAATCATATTTCTTTGGTTGTTGGGTTGTAAAGAGATCATACAACCATGCGGATCTGTGCCCAATACTTGCTCCGATTTCTAAAACCGAAGTGGGAGACAGACGGCCGATAGCATCTCTTAGGCGTCTTATGACTGAAATGGACCATGTATGAAGTCCCATGTGTTCTAACTGAGTTGCAATATTGGCGGCGATTTCAGGCTCATCCCTAGACCTCTGCTCATCAGCTAGGAGAAGTGCAGGAAGGACATCTTCCCTTTTGACTTCGCTCATTGACGTACGCTGTCCACATTTTGTTTTGAAGTCTGTGTTCCAGTCAGATGCGGTGCCTTCAAAGGTGTCATCCATCGAGGGCTGCATGAGACCGATGGAAGACTTTGACGAGGATGAGGACTTTTTCGAAGAAGAAGAAGTTCTTGAGAATGCAGTACTTTGTCCAACATGTGACGATGTTACCGGTCATGATATTCTTCGAGAAAGAGAGATGGGCAGAGGCAAAGATTACCTTTTACGATGCAATGATTGCACATCGGTTCATGAATTGCAATTCCGACCACCACCATTGAAGAGAGTCCCTTTCATGCTAACAGACGGACCTGATTCATACATGGCAACAATTGACCTCGATTCTGATGAGTGGCTTGATTTGGGAGATGTCTTTGAACACGATGATATGGCGTGGAGAATTACTCGCTTAGAATCAAAAGAAGGAACATCAGAATCAATGGAAGCAACAAAAGTCATTCGGGCAGTTGCTCTTCGACAAGACATGCTGCGTGTTAAGATCACAAAAACGCGTGGAGAATTTTCAACTCCAGATGTTCTCATCGTAGAACAAGGTACCACATTCAAAGCAAGCACACTAATGGATATTGGACACCAAACATGGAGAATCAGAGCGATTCATACTGGAGAAGGAAGAACACTTAGAGGAACAGTAGATGCTTCGAAGATTAAGCGAATGTATCTCCATGAGCCGCCAAGACCAGAACGTTTCGCTCCGAAAACACCACGGGAACGTCGACAAGCTTGGAAGGAAGGTAAACTCGGATTCAATCCTAATCCAATTCTTCCGAAAGAAATTATCAAGAAGAGAGTTAAGCCAACCAATCGTAGAGACAAGAAGCGACGACGAAAGTAATCATGGACGATTTGACCAGGGCATCAAGAATGCTTTAGCCACTTGAAGACCGATCGTTGGATTTTCTTGTAACCGGCGAATACTGTATTCATACCACATCTCACCATAAGGGATGTACACCCTTGTTCGATGGCCTTCTTTGGCTAGTTTTCTACGCAATGGACCACAGACGCCAAGAAGCATCTGAAATTCATAACCTGGTCCTTTTCCTTTCCTTGCACCACCAGCGTTTGATCGGGGATCAGAATGCCCTGGTCCCATTTTGAGTTCATCGAGAGCGTTTAATGAAAAATCTACAACCGGTTGATCATGTGATGCTATGCCCACATATGCTCCTTTTACTAGGGATTCCTTGATCGCATCATTTGTGGCTTTTCTGATATCGTTTCGAGAAGTATATGCAATCTCTTCAGGTTCGAGATAAATTCCTTTGCAAATTCTGTAATCCGCCATTGGCCCAAGCTCGCTTTCAACATCCGAGATGTCATCGAGTGTGCGATGAAGACGCCCCTGCAACACCGTACCCACATTCGTCAGTCCTTTTTCATGAAGTTTGAGAACAACCTGTATGGTCTCTGTGGTAACTCTATGATCTTCCATATCCAGCCTGACAAACATATCATGTTCCGATGCTTGTCGGACAAGCGACTCTATGTTCTCAAATCCTTTGACTTCATCAATCAGTAGACCAAAAGCTGTAGGTTTAATCGAGAGATTAGCATCAATGTTGTGTTCCACAATCGCATTCATTACTCGAACGTATTCTTCAAGGAAAAAATTCGCCTCATCCATTGATGAGATTTCTTCCCCGAGAACATCGATTGTAAAACAAGCATCTTCTGCCTGAAGACGTTGCATCACACGTACTGCGTCGTCAAGAGTTGAACCCGCTACGTACCGACGAGACACCCAACGAACAAACCATCTCGGCATGCGAAGAGTCATTGCCACAATTAATTTTGACAGCATAATTATCCCCTTGATTCATTGCTTCTGCTGAAGACTATTGACCATTTCCAAGAAAGGTTTTGAGCGAAGAACTGGCACTGAAATCGATTCTAAATGTTGATAAATCAATTGACGTTGCCAACCCTTGAACGATTTTTTTTCAACACTTGCCACAACCGAACCTCCCGGAAAAGATTGTTTTGTAGATTGCACCACAGCATCAATCGATTGTCGCCAAAGAGTCCCCGGATCCTCAGATGTTCCGAATGGAATAGAATGATTTGCAAGCATATGTCCGAGCCATACATGTTCTTCAGAGCCCAGTTTGTTTCCTTTGGGAGCATAGTGACCACCTCCCAATGTAATCAAAACTGGATGTGAATGATTGCTCTGGGCATCCCAATTTCCTATTTCATCCGTTCCTGACAGGCCAAGGCCCTCCCAGATGACGTCTGAAAGGAGGCTTGCAGCCCCTTCATGAGGCCAATATTCTTGAGTTGAACCGACTTCTATGAACAAACATGGGACATCTGTTACTGGGCCATGGTGAGTGACTTCTAGAGATAATGAGAAGTCAGGAATAGATTGGTCAACCCATTTTTCATTCAACAACCTCCACCACGGACCTAAGCGAGTACTAGGTGGAGGGGCATATCCTGATTTCCCACCAAATTCGGGAATTGTATTTTGTTCAATGTGCGGAACTCCAATAGGATGTAAAGTAAGACAAGGAGTCCCGCTTTTCGCTGCATGACGTGATGGGAAAATTATTTCCAGAACCGTTTCATTTGTAGCAGCAGCCCATCTCTTTTCGAGATGGTCTTCCCATAGTATTCGTTCGGGTAAGTACCACATTCGAACCTGTTCATATCGATAGGCCTTGAAACCTTCAACATCATCCAAGGCCACCCAGATTCCCTTTTCAAGAAGACATTTAGCCTGATTAACAGAAGCGATGTCATTGCCGTTAACTGCAATGAGAACCACCCCGTCCATACACATTGGAGAACTAGGCGGTTTTTCAAAGCGAGTATTGACAAACAACCCGGTTTTAGCGAGTACATGGGCGGAGTAAGGGAATCGAAACAACTACCATTCAAGGTTTTGAAAATACTTCCTACACCAAAAATCGAAGATGTTTTTGCAATTGCGGTCGGCGTCGATGGACAACTCTGTCGATTGGATGCTGGATGGAATCCGATTGAAGATTTTGCATGCCCATTCCCTGCTCCAATAGAGCATGTGATTTTAATTGATGATTTGATTGTGGCGACATGGATTGATCGAGAATTACTTGTTGCAAGAATGGGTGCAATCTCATGTACCAAACCGTTCCAAAAAGGAGCAGATAGAGGAGATGTTCGTAAGGCACGACTTATCGAAAGTGCAATTCAGCCAGCAGGTGTCTTGTGGTCTCATACCCTTGATGCTGAACCGTTAGGTTTAGAACGCCATGATGATGGATTTATTTTCATATTATGGAACAGAGGCGTCTACTCCTTCAATTCTAATGGAGTCGAGCAATGGAGAGCACCCCCCCCTGAGTGGCCTGATTTGAAGAAGATTCCAATGAGCCAAGAATCTGTGGAGATTTGCGTGACGAATTCAAGTGTAGAGATCTGGTCAAGAGCAGGAGGGTGTTGCAGACTGTCCAAGGAGGATGGCTCCTTAATTGGTATAGGTTCATTTGTGCTCGACGGCTCTCTCGACAAGGTGGTTGCGGTTGGTTCAAACCGTTTACTGGTTTTGAAAAGCGGTCACATTTACTGGTATAGAGATGGGAAACTTTTCTGCGAAGCATCATCAAGCGGCCCAATTCAAAATGTTATGTTCAATGAAGAATCGAATTCATGGTATCTCGCCGGTTGGCGTGAGGAACTAGAATTAATGGAAAATGATTTCAAGCGGTTTGAACATCAAGAGGTGGTTGTTCAACATATTCGAAGTCCAAATGGACTTTGGGTTGTTACCAATGATGGTATGATAACTCATTCAATCTTGACAGAATAACCGCATCTTCCGCAGGTTTTTCGATCTGAATGAACTCCTAAGAAAACACCAGGACCGCAGTTTGGGCAATGCTCTGCTTTTCGCTCAAGCGTTCCATCTTCTGCAATAGCGTACTTAGACCACTTTGCCTTTGCATTTGGTTCTCCCATCACTCATCACCTTCCGTTTTCTCTTCAGTAGCTGAACCGCTTCGGAATCCCTTGTGGCGCTCATAGATATAATCAGGTTCAACTTTCATTGCCCCGTCTGTTTCGTAAATCAGAGCATTTCCAGTGGTTAATGCTTGACCGAATCGAGTTTTACAGTTCTTGACAACGATGAGGTCCGGGTTTGAGCCAGGCTCGAGTGTCTTTACGAGATCCATAACTTCTTTCTTAGAAGGAGTTTCCTTTCCCTTGTGACTCCATCGAAATTCAATTTCAACGCGGTTGAGCAATTTGTTTTCTGTACGACTTACAATTTCCATTGTTATTCTCTCCTTAACGGATATTCACCTTCAATGCATATCGGCCATGTTGGTCGATGTTCAATCGTTCAGCAATTTCGGAACGAGAAGGGTGAATGATAATGACATAGCCTTGCCAGTCAGTAGTTGTTTGAGCAGATGGATGACGAGGACATTGATCAACATCATCTTGCAGAATCAGCCCACAATCGCCACATGCATAGGGTTTCTTTGCCATATTCACTCACCTGGTGCATGGAGCCATTCAAGGGAGCCCAATCCTGGTTGCTTACATGTCAATCCAATCTTTGAACGACGAGGATCACTGGTATCAGGTGACAAAGAGACGATTCTTGCACGTACAGCAGTACCAATACCGAGTCGCTTGTCATCATCGCGACCAGAAATAGTTCCGGCCCCAACGTTAACTTCAACTTGAGTCTCAAGAATCTGAGACTTGTGAAGTAGAGCTTCCATTGGTCCAATACGAACGAAGGCTCCGAATTCATTTACTTCAGAGATAGCACCTTCGACAACTTCGTAATCATCCATACAGAAGAGAAGAGCGTCGAAGCGAACTCGTTGGTAAATAGCACCATCACCGTGAATAATTCGGCCACGGCCGAGAGGCGTGTGGTTGCTTGTGACAAGAATGAAACGATTTTGTTCATCGAAGCGTCCTTCAAATGCAGTCATAGCCAATCGATCGATATGTTGATCGAGAGATTGTCCTTTCTTCATGTACTCTGCCGGAATACGAATTGTATCCTCTTTTGTTACGATTTTGTACATCTTTTTTCCTCTCCCCGGCCTTCTCTCAGCGTAGCAATGAAGCGGAAGGGGGTGAGCCTCTTCCGTCCTTCACCGGCGCCGCCTCGGGAGAGAAGGTGACCGAAGTCATTTTGCCGAGTGACGACCCCTATATGAAGCACACGCCATAATTCATGCTACTGCGGGAATAAAAAATCCGTCTCGAATACATAAAATCTCACCCAAATTCGACGTGTTTTTGCACCTTTCGCCCAAAGCAATAACAACCCCTTGACCTACAATATAGACAATGAGTAGCGCAAGCCATTCCAGAAAGGAGCAATTCTGGCCAGCACTTGGCATGGTTCTACTCATGCTGTTCACCTCACTTAGCCAGATGAACATTGGTTCTCTACAGAGTAACGACAGTGTAAGGAGTAGCACAGATAATCCGTGGGACCCGCTTGACCAACCGTGGGCCCAGTATGGAGGAGTACCTACCAGGAATGGGTCAATGCCAACTCATTCTGCTGACGGAGGCCCCGGTGCAGGTCCAGTAGATTTGGTGACTTCGCTTGCCAGTATTAACGACCCGGTGATTAATTGGGTTGGGTTAGAGGATGGCATAGGATCAGATGCTTACGGATCGATTATTGGGAACTTTTCAGCAAACTTAGTGGTCACATCAGGTGCGACAGACCGCTGTACGCCGCTTGGTCTCTTTGCAGTGGTACTTCACGAGAGCACAGGGACCTCTTCAACAAAGCTATCACTCATTGCAGGAGATGATGCAAGCATAGCCTGGCAAGTTGACCTGGGTTCGACTAAATCTGCACGTTCCACGCCTGTACTGGTAGATGTTGATCTCGATGGGACGACTGAAATTGTGATTGTCTATGATACTGATAGCGCACTAAATGTAGACGTTTGGTCTCCAGAATTAACCTGCGATGAATCTGGGTGGCAAACAGGTGGTCATTCCAATGAAGTCATGTGGTCATGGTCCGATGCTGATTTACGAGTTGGAATCACGAGCCCACACGCTCCTACAAGAGAAAGCAATCACCTTTCCGTAACTCAACCACTTCTAGCCGACCTAGAACTTGACGGACAACCTGAGCTTGTTATCTCTGCAGTCGACATCAACTCTGAAGACCCCCAAATTATGACAATCCCATTGGGCTCAACAACCCCGACTGCCCCTACTTGGGAAGTTATTCTCGACAGAGGGACACATCCTAGCGACCCAACGTGGGCTCAACTGGATGATTCTAACACTGCAGTTGTTGCAACCACCATTGACGAGAATTCAGGCAATATGTGGATTTGGCGCCTTGATGGCGCCACAGGTTCAAATTCATGGGGACGAGTTGCGATAACAGGAACTGATTTCGATGATAATTCTCCGAGACTAAGACTTCCTAGTCCGGTCGTCACACAACTCGATAACGATGCAGCACCCGAGATGATCTTGACAGTTCCTACAGATTCCAATGGAGGCACTACTGGCTATGGTGCAAGATTTGTTGGGATGGAGCTTACATCGACTCAAGAAATTTTTTCCTTCCGTGCACAGAATGGATTTGCAGATGCTCCACCTTTACCAATCGATACAGACGCAGATGGCGTAGATGATCGGCTTTGTTGGGTAACATGGTACTCCACATCATCCTTCTCATTTGACAGAGAAGGAATGGTTGGTTGCCATGACTTGAGTAACGATCCTCCTACAAAGATATGGACAAAGGTGATGAATAGAGGAGGATCTGGTAACTCAAACGATGAAATTGCAGTATCACCTCCATCCTTGATGGATATTAATGGAGAAGATGGCGACGACATCATTGTCGCTTTCGGCAGAAGAGTCTTTGCATTTGAAGGAGACACAGGTTTTACTGATGAAGTGTCCGAAGGATGGGATGAACCCTTAGCAATGCCTCACAGAGTATGGTCTGCACCCGCATTTGCTGACATGGATGGCGACGGTGCCTTAGATATGTTACTCGGAGACACCCTCATCTCCCAAAGGGCGTTAGATTTAGCCCCCCTTGCAGATTCCAATGGAATCTCCTTCAATCCAGCATCTCCAGACCCTGGTCAAACCTTAACAGTTACAGGCCAATTCGCAAACTTCGGAACATGGGAAAATGAAGATAGCATCGATTGTGTATTGCGTATGGATGGAAGCGAGATAGCCCGTGTTCGAGTGGATGATTTACAACCCTTGTCCCCAAGTGGAGATGGTGGCCCTTCTACGTTCAGCGTTGATGTAACTGCCACACTGGGAAGTCATCTTTTCGAACTGATTCTCGACGTAAATGATAATTTGACAGAGGCGAGAGAAGACAACAACATCGAACAGGTAACTCTCGATGTCGTAGAACCGTATGCGGTATTAATTCAATCACCGGAAGAAGTAACAAGAATTAACCCGGGAATGAGTCAAGATGTTGAGATTTCCCTTCTGGCCACAGGTTCACGTAGTGCATCATGGTCCGTCACATATGATACGACTTCCCTTCCGCAGGGCTGGGATGTAGTACCAAAGCAGGGAACATCACTTGTGGGCATACAATTAACACCATCCACACCGGTACCACTCACATTCGTTGCTACACTACCTCAAGATGCATTGGGTGACGAGGATGGATATATCGATATCACAGCCTCACTTGACAGCGACCCCTCTGTCAACACAACTCTTTCAGTACCTATCGAAGCACTACGGACAAGAGGGCTTTCATTGGTGGGACCGGAAGGTCTGAGTAATTCACAGGGATATGGAATTCCAGGATATACTGCTGAAGCTTACGTTATGATTGAGAATCTAGGTAACGCCCAAGAAACAACGACATCAATCGACTGGACGAATCCATCTTGGGGAGGAACCCCAGTCCTTAACAACGGTTTGAACAATGTGTATTCGATTACATTAGAACCAGGTGAAAAGAGAGAGTTAACGATCCATCTCGATGTCCCTTCATCCACAAGCCTTGGAACATCGACAATAACAACTTTATCTACCTGCATAGGAAGTGGAGATGATACGTTATGCCGATCTCTTGAGGTCAATATGACCGCAGTTGGTTCACATTCTTCACCTGTGCACATTCGCTCAGTTCCTTCAACCGTCACATCCTTTGATATTGATGCCCTTATTCCAACGAGTGGTTCTTTATCTTGGGACCTAAATAATGCAGGAGTTTACCTCCCGAATTGGCAATGGAATGTCTCATCAGGAGCCACAGTCAACAACGGAATTCTGGAGATTTCTGGCACACCGGGGACAGTGGCTGTTGCCTCACTTGAAGTCTACATTCCAACAGATGCCCCACCTCAACGACTTGTTTTTAACACGCTGGAGGATGTACCTTTGGACAATCACGAGTTTTTACTCAGTATCCAAGTGCTCCAAATACATCGTTCTGGAATTAGTATAATCGACCCCACTCCCTTGGCTGAATCGACAGGGTTCAATGTAAGTGTTCCACACCAACTACTGATTCAACTCGACAATCCTGGAAACGGAGAAGACACGTATGTCCTTAGCGGGCGCGTGATCCCGTCTAATCAGGTTGATACTGACGATGTACAATTCACCTTTTTCAATCCACAACGAACTCTGGCTCCATTGGCCACGACAATTATGCCAGTAGAAATTACACTTGACTCCGCTATCCCGGCTGCTGAACCCTTTGAGATAGAGTTCACATGGTCATCGATTGTCAATGAAAGCGTATCTGCTTCAGCAAAATTACTGATTGAAGCAGAACAGCGACATTCATGGGACATTACTTTGCTTGATGGACAAAATCTGCAAGTGTTGCCAAATGAAGAATTCCAGTATAGAATTCAAGTCAAGAATACTGGAAACTTTGTTGATACTGTTCAACTTGTTCCCTACATTAGCATTGTCACAAATCTAAATGACACATCATCATGGGATTTGCATCAGCCAGTCGATTCCTTAGAAGTCGAGGTCAATACATCACAGGTGCTACCAATTGTTCAGATGATTCCATTTGCATGGGAGAGCAGCGCAGCTACAATCACCTACAAGATTGTCTCAGGCGGCTACGAACTCGCTGAGTTTAACTTGACCTTAGAGGTACAAAGGACTGCGAAGTGGCACGTAAATCTTGCAAATAGTAATCTCGAAATCTTGCCAGGTGGAGACACAATTCAAGTTGAAGTTCAACAACTCGGAAACTCACCAAGCACCCCCTATTTTACGAAATCAGGTCAGGGTTGGAATACAACACTACCTGATGGAATGATTATGGAGCCTGGACAAACCGAACTAATTGACATATTTGTAGAATCACCAATCGGTGCAATAGCAGGAGAAGTAAATATTGTCAAGATCCGAGTATCTGACGGAGCAGGTCAAGGACTGGAAGAATTTGAGATCCCTGTCAGAGTTTCCCCATCCCCAAGTTTTGAACTCAATGCCAGCCAATCTTGGGTGGTTAATGAGAGAGGAGGATATCCACTTGCATGGATGGAAAATACGGGCAATACAATGAGCCACGTGACTCTTACGCTCGACAACCTACCCTCCGGATGGAACATATCAGGTGCCCAATCCGCATCTCTGTCACCACATCAAATACGTGGTATACCGCTTGAAATCATACCCCCTGCTACATGGGACAAACAATCAATTGATATTGACCTCCGAATTATGCATCCTGAATTAGGCTTGTATCAAGAATCCATCTCAGTGATTTACTCAAATATTTCATTCGCCACGACACCAGTGCTGTATGGTTCTGCTGGTTCAACTCAATCGTTTTCGTTACACGACCATTCCGACACAACGAGCACGACAAGCGTCTCAGGGGCAACCATATACCAAGACGAATATCGAATCTTACTCGAGGAAGGTATTCATTTTGGAACTGTATCTTCGATTACAGAGTCTGTACAATTTGTAAAAATAGGGTCAAGTTTACCGAAAGTATCAGCCTCTTGTCAATTCATATCCAATGTATTCGAAGAACTGGGCAGGACTCCCTTAACAGGCACTGTCCTATCATGTAGCGTAAGTGGAGATGATAATGAAAANACTCGCTTGACGTTCATTGCTTCAACCAATACTGGACAAACAATTCCGTTAGAAATCAGTTCATTCACAATTCAGAAAAACGAATCCGGTATGATGAACATATCGGTTAATCAATGGGATCCTGAACCAGGAGAGTTGATGATTCGCTTTGTTGGTTATGATGGAAATGGAATTGAAGTTGTTTCAGTTGAAACAGCACAAGTGTCTCGGCAGTCAAATTGGAATGTAGGAATAGCTAGTTTCAGTGCTACTGGAGACCTAGATATTGCTATTACACGTTCAAATTATGAGGTCCTTGGAGATGTTAATTGTATACTCACCGTTACAAGCAGTACAAGTTCATATCGAATTGAGCGTATTGTTGATGTAGAAGGATCCCAGTTTGCTCCGATTGTTAAAATCCAAGATCCTGACATATCCGACAAAGAAGGTTTGTCTGCAACAATAGAATGCAACTCTCCATTTGACATTGACGACGATCTGTCAGATAACACAGCAACAGCGATCTATGTCGAGGAAAGCCAAGGATTGGTATCTACGAACAATCTCCTATGGGGATCTGCAATTACGATACTGATTGTTGGAGTTTATGTGCTCGTAATGCAAAGAAAGGAATCTGAGATTTTACAGGAAAAAATTCGTTCAACACCTAAATCTACAAAGTCCAAACCCGATCAAGAAGTCAAGCAGATTGATGAGATTGAAGATGACATTTCTCTTGAAGCGTTTGAAGAGGAGATAGAATTGGAAGAAGAACCTATATCTCTCATCGAAGAGATTCCAGAGCAGGAAACAGATCTTAGCCCATCTGGACGGCTCGATACAATTCGGCAAGAATTAGATCCTGAAGTAGAAGTTATTGACACGACAAGCATAGAAGAACGCATGTCCAAGTTTTTTGATTAAGCGATGATTACATACCTCAATAGGTATGAAGACGTGCGAAGGGCATGAACCAGTCAAATTCGAGTACAACTGCGTTTTACACGTTGGATGGATGTGTTTCAGAAAATCTTGATGAGATTTTTCAGGCATTACTTGAAGTGCGAAATGGAGACGAGATAATTTGGAAGACACTTCTCAAAAAAGAATCATTTTGTTCTCGATTACGAAGTCAAGGATTAGATGAATTTGATGATAGAACCGAAATTCCTTGGGATGATGCTACACTCTGGTTCACATCCGTAAGGATGCTTTCTCGAGATTCAACACCAATAATGCTCGGTGAAAACAAAAATCGAGAGAGATTCGGACGATTCCCACATGAAACAGGATCTTCACTGCAGTATATTTTGGATAATATTGTGTCAATACCTGGCCAGTCTGAAGGATTGTATACTGATTTGGTAGAGCATTTGGAATATCTGACACAAAGGTGTTCGGAGATGAATACTGGACATAAAGAATACCAAGAAGGAAAAGCCGGATTAATTATTTTAGGATACATCACATTTGAAGAAGTAAAAGCATTGAGATCAATGCTTCTTGGAAGCGGTTGGATGGTATCGAGAGAGGAGCCTTTAGATGGAGGTGTTAGAGATGCAGTAAAACATCTTAACGCCTTGTTGATGGCAGCAGAAAGAAGAGGCGCTGGCCTTATCCACAGGCAACATGAGTAATCAGAATTTATCTGATGTTAAGCGCTCGTACATAGAAGCGTAAAGAGCTGCTGTCTCATCAATAACGCTTTGAGGTAATGCCGGAATTGGTGGATCATCTGTACCTGCATCTCGTGCAACTTTCAATTCCGCTTGGTGACCAGAATTGATGTAATGAGTTCGAACAAATTCTTTTGACAATTCAATGCACTCACCATTTGAGTATGCTTCAGCATCCCACCACCGGTCTTCATCAAGAGTACCGAATGTGTCGACTAGAACTACCTTACGTCCAGGCCCAAGAGCGAATTCCTTCTTACCATCAACATGAATAAGTCCATTCTTTGCTGCTTCCCTTTCAATGATTTCATCTACTTTCAAGGCTGCTGTGACAATAGCGTCGAACTCATCTTCTGTGATGTTGGAGATTTGTAGTGCTTCTTCACGGTCAATATTACGATCAAAAGCCTCAAATTTGGTGGTCACTTCAACGAATGGTTCAGATAATTTCACACCGTATTCAGCATCCTCGGAAACTCCAAGAGATTCAGCGGTGAGGTCACCACGTTGGAAACGGCGCCAAGCTGAGCCTGAAAGATAGTGACGAACAATGAATTCAAGTGGAACAAAGACCCATTCAGCGTCTCTCGAAATTGCTCCGGGTTCTTTGATGACCTCTACTTTACGAACGAGACAGCGGTCAGGGGCATTCAATTCTACAAGATGCGTACCACATACGCCTTCTTGTTCGACTAATTTGAACCAATGAGCAGTGGTACGATTGAGAGTTTCACCCTTCCGTGGTATAAGCGAAGGAATAATTTGATCGAATACAGAAATCTGATTAGTGAACCTAAATTCCAAGATATCTGGGTCATCGGTAGACCAAACTTGCTTCACTTTCCCTTGATAGAGCATTTCACCCATGTACGATAACCAAAAGGAGAGGCTATTGAACATTCTTATTGTACAAACTCAGATTAATCCGAGAGCATCTTCAATACGATTGAGTTCTGGACCAGTCGTCTCACTTCCAGCAAGTGCTCCACTATTGGATGCACAGATACCTGCACCGACATAGGGAGAGCCAAAAGATACAGTACCAACCATAGGAGGCACACCTAGAATCTCTTCAATCAAAACTACTTCATCAGGGTAAACATCAGGATGGAGTAAAACGCCTTGATCATTTACAACGCCGAGGCTGCCAACTACATCTTGGCCTCCAATAGTGGTCGCAATAATGTCAACACCGAGAACTTCTGCGAGAATTTCTAGGCCGTCTTTGGGAATGCTCGGAGAAGCTACACAACCTTGTTCATTGACGAGCAAGAGATTACCCGCAGTATTAACACCACCTTCCATGACAACGACATCCCCATATGCAGTTAATGCATCAATGTCGGATTCAGTGGCAATATCGGCAACAGCCATTCCATTCGTATTACCTGCCAGAAGAGCACCAATGAGGCTCGAACCTCCAACAGAAATCGGAGCAAGTTCGAGTTCTACAACCTGTTCGAGTTTCTCAATGGTTGGAGTGGGTAATTCACGTGGGTGAAACAAAACATTGCCCACTGAAGCTAAATGTATTCCAATTTGATCAGACCCTAAAATGTCAAGGGTATCAATTGGCATGTGTATCGCTCCGCGTGGATTCTCAAAGGTGGTTTGGAACCTTGGAGTAGGAAAATGAGGATCGGAGATACCAAGAGGAAAGGAGAGGGGCACAGTGACCGCCGTTCCCGTGGACTCTCGTACCACAGTATTGGGACAGACGCAGGAGGGCTTGACTTCCGGGTTCGGGATGAGACCGGGTAAACTCCACCGCTATGACCGTGCACCCATCTCCTTTCGAATCGGATATGGACGCGACTATTGTCGCATCGGTGAATTGGCATGAATTATTAGACGAAGGGCACTCGAGGTGCGGATACATAATGAAAAAGATGCTCGAACAGTTAGTGCTGCTGGACTGAATACGTCGCCGAAGCTTCGTACTTACATCCGCAGTCTATCAAACTCGTCTTTTACGAGCGTTCTGAGGTGTCTCGTCTCTGGGGCGGCTTCGAGCTTAGATGCTTTCAGCTCTTATCCATCAGGGCGTGGCTACCCAGCATTGCCTTGCCAGACAACTGGTAAACTAGTGGCCCCGAGCCCTCGTTCCTCTCGTACTAAAGGGCCCCTTCCATCAGACACCTTACGCGATTCTACCACCAAGCAACAAACCTGTCTCACGACGGTCTAAACCCATCTCACGATCCCTTTTAATGGGCGAACAACCCCACCCTTGGGTCCTGCTGCAGACCCAGGATAGGAAGAGACGACATCGAAGTAGCAAGCCACCAGGTCGATGTGAGCTCTTGCTGGTGACAACTCAATTATCCCCAAGGTAACTTTTCTGTTATCTACCACCCTCAGAAATAAGGTTGGTAGGTTCGTTAGGCCCTGCTTTCGCATCGTCGATCCTTATTGTGCGGATCCACGTCAAGCCAGCTTTTCCCCTTACAGTTTCCAGTGGAGTGCTGAACCACTTAAGCTGACCTTTGGGCACGCTTGTT
>QQSG01000027.1 GCA_003602665.1 Candidatus Poseidoniales archaeon | reverse complement strand
AATACGAACCCAAGGCTGGTCCAGAACCAAAAGCCGTGTGATCTGTTGAATACGCTAATTTTCTTGAAGAGTCTTCCACGAAGTGCGGATATGCCACTGACCCAACGGTCGAGGCTACCGCCTGCAAGGTGACGCAGAGCGTGACAAGAGGTGACATACATTGTCAACAAGAATGCTTCAGTACCCATGATAAATGTTCCAAATGAGAATCCCCACCCTTCATCGAAATGCAAAGTGTGTGTCACATCCCACCACTTGATGGCGATGATGATGATTGCGGCATAGAGGAAATATCTGTGAAGATTGTTGAAGATGAACAAGCGCTTTTCTCCACCATATCCAATTTTTTTGTTGATATCAGGTTCGTCGACCCAGCAAGCAGTCGGGCTCTGGAAGAACGTTCTGTAGTAGACCCGGCGCATGTAGTAACAGGTCCCGCGGAATCCGAACGGAATCCAAAGAACAAGAATTGCAGCATTAACCCATCCAGGATGATCCCATTCATTGAGGCCAAAAAGTTCCCACTCCAAGATGTTTGGAGAGAAAATTGGTGACATGACCTTCGATCCTTCAAGTTCGTAAGAGATACTGTCTGGGAAGATGATGAGTCGCCATGCAGTGTAGATGAGTGCTGCAGTTAATGCGATACCCATTGCAAGTGGTTGTCTCCACCATTTGTCTATCCTATCTGTACGTCCCAAGCCGTTGATAACGGGAAGTTTGATGCCTTCGCCCATGAAGTTCACGTCCTCCCAGATTCTGGGAATGCTTCATCCAAGGACTCGGGGTCTTTGAGGTTGGCCCTTTAGCCCTATGTCATTTCTGCAACAAAATGAGGGCATAATCTAACGATTAGACCAATTCATTCCAGTCAACTTGTGCTTCAACCATTTCGACTTCTTCGACATCCATTTGTGCTAACTGGAGCTTGCCAGAGAGTTCATCATTGACTGCATGCCAGTAAGAATAAGCTTCAATGACCCAAATACCAGATTCGCGTGTACCGTTTCCTGAGCCTTTGACTCCACCGAATGGTAGGTGAGCTTCTGCGCCGGTAGTTGAGTTGTTTATTCCAGTCATACCTGCCTTGATTCCAGTCTTGAATCGATATGCTTCCAATCGATCGTTTGTATAAATTGCAGAGGAGAGTCCGTATGGGCTGGCGTTGGCAAGGTGCAAAGCATGATCGAAATCGTTTGCTTTGCAAATGGTGACAGCTGGGCCAAAGACTTCTTCATGGAAGCACTTCATGTCCTCAGTAACTTCTGTGAAAACGTGAGGCCACATGAACACACCATCTTCCGCAGTTCCGTGGAAATTCGTTGGCTTGTTGTCGCTGGTAATTCTGCCTTGGCCGAAGATCTGCTTAGCACCTGATTCAAGGCACATGTCGACACCAATGAGGAAATCCTTAGCGTACTTCTCAGAAAGCATTGGGCCGTAAAGAACACCGTCATAGGCAAGCGAATCGCCAATCTTTGTTGCTTCGACTTTTGCCATGAATTTTGTCATGAATTCATCGTAGATGTCCTTGTGGATAATGAGGTTTCCAAGCGATGTGCAACGTTGTCCAGCAGTTCCGAAAGCACCCCAGTACGCACCTTCTACAGCGTTATCGAGGTTTGAACTTGGCATAACGACAAGAGGATTCTTTCCTCCGAGCTCAAGAGAACATGATACCAGGTTTCGTCCACAAACTTCGCCGATCATCTTACCGACTTCAGTTGATCCAGTAAAGGAGATTTTGTTGACCCGGCCTTCGTCGACTGCATCGACGAGGTATTGTCCTGCTCCGCTTCCTTTTCCATGAACCAAGTTGATGACACCGTCTGGTAATCCAGATTCATGCATGATTCGTGCTAGAGCGAAAGAGAGCAGAGGAGCGTCCTGTGGACTCTTCCAAACGCATGTGTTTCCACACATGATGGCTGGAATCATCTTCCAGAATGGAACGGCTGCAGGGAAGTTGCAAGCGTTGATGATTCCACAGACACCAAGAGGTCGTCGGTAAGTGAACAGTTCCTTGTCAGGTAATTCGGAATTGACTGTTTGACCATAGAGCCTTCTCCCTTCAGATTGGAAGAAGAGACATGTATCGATTGCCTCTTGAACAGATCCTGCCGATTCTTTCAAAGTCTTCCCAATCTCTCTGGTTTCCAATGCAACGATTGCATCTTTGTGTTCCATGAGGAGCCTTCCCATGTTACCGATAATCTGGCCACGGGTTGGTGCAGGAGTTGCAGCCCATGATGGGAACGCAGCGTGTGCAGCATCCAAAGCAGCATGAACGTCATCTTTTGTTGAAAGAGGGAATGTTCCGAGCATATCATTGAGGATTGCAGGATTGCGTGATTCGAAGGTTGAACCATCGCTTGCTTCGGTCAACTGACCGTTGATAATATTGAATCCCTTAACAGCGGGGCGGTTGTTTGGATTATTTGCTTCAAGGTAGGTGAGACCTGCTTCGAGTACGTGGACCATGACCGTCCGAGTCCAACTCCCTCCATGAAGTCTACGATTGATTTTCATGCACATAAAAAGCGGATTTCTTCATCTAACTGTTTTAGTACCCTGAGGATTTAGACAACCCATGAGCGGCGATGATGACGGAGTTTCGTTAAGGGTAGCAAAGGCAATTCCATCCGATGTAGGACACGGAAGAGCACGAATTTCAGGAGACCATGGCCTCGACCTCAAACCCGGTGACATCGTAGAGGTTCGTGGCGAAAAGCGCTCAACAGCTGCTATTTATTGGCGAAGCCGACCTGAGGATGCCAAGATGGACATTGTTCGAATTGATGGAATAATCAGAAAGAACGCAGGCGTAAGTCTTGGCGATCGAGTCGACGTCATCAAAGCAGAAGCAAAGGAATGCGTGAAACTCACGCTTTCGCCCGTCATGGCAAACAAGCAGAAAGTAAAATTCGGCCCCGGAATTGAAGGATTTGCCCGAAGAGGCCTCTCAAAGCGTCCAGTCATGGCAGGGGACCGAATCTTTATTCCTGGAATGACATTATTTGCAGAAGCATTGCCTTTTGCAGTCGTTCAAACCAATCCAAAAGGAATCGTCAAGGTAACCAGCGATACTGATATCATTATCAAAGACGAAGCGATTGACGACGAAGACGTAGGACAATCTGAAGGCATCACTTACGAGGATGTTGGCGGTATCGGTCAACAATTACAAAAAGTTCGCGAGATGATTGAACTCCCTCTAAAGCACCCAGAACTCTTCCGAAGACTCGGAATTGACCCGCCAAAAGGAGTTCTACTCCACGGTCCCCCTGGAACTGGAAAAACGATGATTGCAAAGGCTGTTGCCACAGAAGTAAATGCTCACTTCAAATCCATCAACGGTCCAGAAATCATCTCCAAGTATTACGGAGAATCAGAGAAACAACTCAGAGAAATCTTTGACGAAGCCAGTGAGAACTCGCCTGCGATCATCTTCATTGATGAAATCGATTCGATTTGTCCTAAGCGGGAAGACGTTAGTGGCGAAGTCGAACGACGTGTTGTTGCTCAGATGCTCACACTGATGGATGGAATGCAAGGTCGAGACAACGTTGTTGTCATCGGAGCAACCAACCGAAGAGATGCGCTTGATCCAGCCCTTCGTCGACCTGGTCGATTTGACCGAGAAATCGAAATTGGTGTACCTGACCGCGAAGGACGAGAAGAAATCATGGACGTTCACACGCGTCAAATGCCAATAGCAGATGATTTCGAGATCAATTGGGTTCTCGATAACACATACGGTTTCGTTGGCGCAGATCTTGCTGCACTCGTCAGAGAAGCGGCAATGAAAGCTCTACGCCGATATCTTCCTGAAATTGACTTGGAAGAGGAAACCATTCCTCCAGAGGTACTTGAAAAGATGGAAGTACGAATGGACGACTTCCGATATGCAATCAAGGAGGTCGAACCATCTGCACTTCGAGAAATTTACGTTGAGATTCCAGCGATTGAATGGGATGAGGTAGGCGGTCTTGAAGAAGTTAAAGAACGATTGAAGGAATCTGTTGAGTGGCCACTAACAAAGCCAGAAATCTTTGAACATTTCAACATTAAGCCACCGCGAGGAATTGTTCTGTTTGGTGCGCCTGGTACTGGTAAAACCCTTCTTGCTAAGGCAATTGCTAACGAAGCCCAAGCCAATTTCATCTCGATTAAAGGTCCAGAGATGATTTCAAAGTGGGTCGGTGAATCAGAACGCGGCATTCGTGAAATTTTCAAGAAGGCCAAGCAATCGTCTCCTTCGATTATCTTCCTCGATGAATTTGAATCGATAGCAAGCATGAGAAGTTCATCCAACGGTGAAGGCAGTGATGTTGGAAACAGAGTTGTCAACCAATTACTCGCCAGCATGGATGGAGTTGAGTCTCTTGACGGTGTTATCGTCGTAGCTGCAACAAACAGACCAGAGATGATTGATCCAGCACTCCTGAGAAGCGGACGATTTGAGCGTGTTCTCCACGTCCCTCCTCCAGATGCACCTGCACGTGAAGCAATCTTCCAGATTCACTCTGAAGGAATGCCACTGTCCAAATTCTCATTCAAGGATATTCTTTCGAGCATGGAAGGATTCACTGGAGCAGACATTGAAGCAGTTTGCCGTGAAGCAGCCCTTATTGCAATGCGTGATGGGAAAAAGAAAGTTTCCAAGAAGCATTTCGACGATGCAGTGACACGCGTCCGCCCTACCGTTACTCCTGAGATGCTTGAGTACTATCAAAAGATGGAAACTCGATTGACATCAGGACTTTCCAACATCAAGCGAACCCGCGATTACGGCTTCGGCATGGAAACAATGTGAGCAAGGAAACGGTCAAGTCCCTCCTGTTCTGTCGGTAAGTCAAGGCGAAGGATATGGAATCCAGTTTCGGTAAGGAAATGCTTGGGCGAATCGTTCAAGATCGAAAAGGCAAGGAAGTTGGAACGCTTGTTGATTTTGTCATAGATATTTCCAATGGAGAGATATCAGATCTCGTCATAGCCTTTGGAAATAACCTCGATGTAAGTCGTGTTTCTTATCCATCGAAGGACGGAAACGTGTTCATTCCATCAACGGATGTGTCGTCTTTTGGTCAGGTAATTTTACTGAAAATTTGATGATGCAGGGATGAGCATTTTACCAACACGACTGGACAACCTTCTAAACCGATGCGAGCCCGTCTTTGTCTGAACGGTGTTCTAGCAGGTGAGTGAAATGGCGGCGGAACGAACAAGGAATCTGAAGCGTATTGGTCTTCAGGTTGCCTTTTGGGCGGTTCTTGGAATTCTTTTGCTGACAATTCTTCAGAATTTCATCAATATCAGTCAGTCAGAGCAACTGTCCGCTTATGATGATGACTGGAATGACATGTCTGCATTCCGTGAAGATATCAACGATATGGGCATCGAGACACGATCACTTGTAAGCAGTCCACTGTTGTTGGCAGACCTTGAAGATCCTAGGAACACAACCTTTGTTGTTGCAGGTGTGGAACGAGATACACTCTCTTTCCCGCAGTTTGATGAAGATGGTTTCATCACGATAGCAACAGAAGATGGTTATTCTCCATCAGAAGTTGACGCAATAGTCGAATTCGTCGACAACGGTGGAACTGTCATTGTCCTCGAAGACTTTGGTTATGCTGGCAGCATCGGTGAGGCATATGGCGTACGATACTCAGGATACCAGCTCTATGACACTAATTATGTCGCAGAGTTAGATTACAATTACATCTGGATGTGCATGCAAGCAAGTCCTTGTGGGATGAATGGTACCACACTTGATCCAACAACAATCGATCAACACGAGCGTTGGTCAGATGTTACTGGCCCACATCCATGCAGTGAACTTGATGGCCAAGCAATGACCATCGATGAAGCAGGGATTTGTTCCCATCATTGGGTTAAGAGTTCTGGAGAACAAGGTCGAATCGAATACAACGCAACCTACACAATGCTTCTCAATAACGTGACTGGGCTTGAAATTGTACCTGGGGTAAAAGGTGCTCTGAATGATGTAAACGTTCGAGCAGTTACCAGTAATCAAGCAACTGTTGACGTCAACGGTGATGGAGATCTTTGGATTGGTAACGAACAATCAAGCGAAACCCCTGACCTGTCGGGGCAATTCAATCTCTCAATCGAAGCCTGTGCATCATCGAGTTGCGATCCAGACGAAGGAGGGAGAGTGTTCTTCGTTGCTGATGGCAGTTCACTAATCAACGCCATTTACGACTATGAAGGATTCAACAACGGAGATTACGGTGATAAAAATGGAGATTACGGTGATAAACCAACCAAGACCATTCCTGCTAATGACAACAGAAAGTGGGCGCTTGATGTCATTTCAGAATCCTTAATGAGCACAAAAGATGGCGAAACGGGACAACCTGCTGAGAATGCAATGGTTATTTTTGATGAAAGTCGTCATCCTCAAAATGCACTTTTATCAGACTCTTACAACACAGTGTACTTCCTTCTGGTCTATTTTACTGGCGAAGGACTTGCAATGCTCGCTCTCTTTGTTGTTCTCTTCATCACCTTTGAAGGTGTACTTCTCAAGAAGCGTGACCCAGAACCATGGCGTCATATTTTCAGCATTATTTACTACGGATTTGGAGATGCAAACAGATACACCTATTATGCGAAAACTGAGAAAATACGGCAGGTATTCCTCTCTAAGGTTCGTAACCAAAATGGTCTGACGAGAGACGAATTCCATGCAATGTCCGCCAAGGAATTGGTGGGCTTAATCGAAGATCCTGTTCTCGCTAAATTTGCAATAGAACCCGGAAAATATTCATTGGAACAATCCGTTGCACTTGTGAAGCGAATCAAAGCTTGGGGGCGTAGGTGAGCACTATGTGGACACGTAAGGCAGCCTTCACCTTTACCGGTGGCATTGCCCTCATCCTCATTGGGATGATGATCACCAACAATCAAATGATGATTCTTGGTCTTGCTCTCATCACGTTTATCGTCGTAAATTCGTGGGTATCTGGACACGGCGATATCGAAGAGCAGCGTACGCTTTCAGCAGATAACTTGTACAAAGG
>QQSG01000026.1 GCA_003602665.1 Candidatus Poseidoniales archaeon | reverse complement strand
CGATACCATGGGCGTTCGTTTACATCGATAGCATATCGTAAGAGCCAACGGTCAGAAAGAACCGCAAGCATCGTTTCCGTATCTTTTCGTTCCCAGTTTCCGAATTGTTCAGCATTGGCAAATGTTTCATGAACTTCATCGATGGGTACAACCTTGAAACTATGAGCCATGAGCATGATTTGGTTCGCAGCAATACTGTACGGTCGTTTCCTCCATTCTACATCTTCAATGTAGCCCATGTGTGAGCGATGTGCTACGACAGCAGCTTCAGCAATACCATCGGTTTCCCAAGCCAGAAGATGGCCTCTACCAATACCTCCAATTCGGTGGTCAGCACGACCAACTCGCTGAAGCATCCGATCGACGGAACGTGGACTCTCTAATTGGACAATCTTTTGAATCGAACCTACATCGATTCCAAGTTCAAGACTTGAAGTACAAATGAGGGCATGAAGAGAACCATTTCGAATATTCTCTTCCATTTCCTGACGCGTTTCTGCAGCTAAACTACCATGGTGGACACCAATATTGAGTTGGGGGGCCATCGTTTGTAGGCGCTGCGCAACAGTTTCGGCTGCATTACGGCTGTTCACGAAAACAAGGCAGGGAGGATCTTTTTCAACAAGTTCTGCAAGGAGTCGAAACGTAGCATGAGCTCTAGGTGAAAGACGCATTTCAATGGCTCCCACTTCATCTTCAGGCAATGGAGGTGCAGTTTCCACAGAGAGAACTGTAGAACGCTCAGCAGGAGCATTGATCGGTAGACATGAATCAGTAGCCATCCACTCTGCAACTTGCTTTGGGTTACCAACAGTCGCTGAAAGACCAATTCGTTGAAGACGCTGCCCACTTAGGGCTTCTAAGCGTTCAAGACCGAGGCGTAATTGCCACCCACGTTCACTTCCTGCTAAATCGTGTACTTCATCAATAATAACCGCTTTAACGCTACTAAGCAAGCCTCGTAATCGATGGCCTGTGAACATCAATTGGAATGTTTCAGGAGTAGTAACCAAGAGATGAGGTGGTTTCCTCACTTGTCGGGCACGTTCACTAGTCGACGTATCCCCATGACGAAGTCCAAATCTCAATTCCAATACTTCGCTCAATTCAGCGAGACGACGGTCAACGTCTCGATTGAGTGCACGTAGAGGCGTAATGTAGAGAATTGCAAGTGGATCCCACTCTTCGACTTTACATCGATGAAGCAGCGGTAGTACAGCAGCGAGTGTTTTTCCAGAACCCGTGGGTGCAATCAGAAGTCTGTTCTTTCCTACCGAGAGATCTGGCAGAGCAGCCTCTTGAATAGGGGTGGGATTCCAACCTCGCTCTTCGATGAACGATTGCAGTTGTGGATGCAATTGGGAAAATACATTTGACATACTCTCCCCCTCCCCGTAGAGAGTGGTGATTGGGCTTCCTTCTTGAGGATTTGTAGTTGGTTAGAGAACGTCAGTCCTCGTCATCGTCGTACTCATCGTCATCGTCGTACTCATCATCGTCATCTTCCCAGTCTTCGTCATCTTCTGCGAATGCCCCGTCTCCAAGATCAACAGCGGTTCGAGATGCGACTGATGCAACAACAATCAGAATCAAGATGGTCGACATACCAAAAATCCAGGCAAGAGGTTGCTCACGTGGTGAGTCAAGCCAGCCGAGATATTCTCCGTATGCGATGTTGATATCATGCTCTGCAGTGTTGTCGTTATCGTTTACTTCAACCAAGATGTTTCCATAATCGACTTCTACACGTACACGGTCGACATCTTCAACTTCCCAGTCAACGGTGATTGGAATGACTTCGCCTTCACCAATTCCAATAATGGTCTTGACGTCGAATGGAGTTGTATCATCACCTGCAAAGAATGCAACCTTGAATTGTGAATCTGTTGCACCGCCGTTGTTGACAACAGTCCCTGTAATCTCAACAGAAGAACCTGGAGAAACGTGATCATCTGAAACTTCGATCGACTTGACTCTTAATTCAGGGCCAACGGCTCCGAGTCGAACCCATTGTCGCTCAAAGTCTGTATCATCAAAGGCAAGTTCAGGAATTGGACTTGCTTCAGAGTTGGAAACGAGCGGGAATTGATTACCTGCAGCATCCCATCCAGTCATGTAGAAGCCCACGAAATCACCTGCTTGTGGAGTAATTGTTCCACCAGCAGTAATGTCGACTTCACCTGTCCAATAAACGACTTGATCCACTTGTTGCATTCCGAGAACAGCAGATCCTGCGCCGATGGTAACGGTTCGAGTTTGGTCACGCATGACCCAATGAATCATCTGTTCAGATCCAGTCAAATCCGCATCTTCAGAGCCTTGGAATTCCACATAGATAGAGGATAGGTCGTTTGATGAAGAAACATCGATAACATTCAATGGAGCCATTCGTCGGACAACTCGAGGAGCTGCATCGTCAACAACTACGCGAAGCGTTGTTGAAACCAATGTTCCAGTCATGTCCTCTCCACGCCCTGGGATGTTCGTAATTGAAATCAGACATGTACGGGAAGGTGAAGATTGCAAGGTCTTAGCAGAGTCAAGTGGCACTTCAATCAAGTATTCTCCATCGTCGGTTAGAGAACCATCGCTCCACAACTTTTCACCATCAAAGACTTCGACCAAGATACCAACGTTTCGAGGTGCTGGTACATTGCTTCCTTCATATACAACACGTCCGCTAAACGCCAATCTGTCGTCCTTACGAACACGGGTTCCATCAGCAACTTGTCCTGTTCTTGGTTCGCTAACGTCCTCGACCATGTAGTCTGTTGGAGAGAGCGTGAAATCATTCTCAATTCTGAATGTGTGTTCTAAAATCAGAAGCATGTCGTCTTCTGCAGAGCCTCGTTCTTTGAAAACAAGAGCAAGATCGCCCATTTCTTCATCAGGCCAATCCCATGCAAAGGTGAATTCGAAGGTTACAATGATCCAAGGAAGACCTGATTCGTTGGTTGTTTCATGCATTCTGCTTTCTTGGCTGAGGTGAATATACTTACTTTCACTCCAGAACGTATCGTTCAATCCTGAGTAGGAGATACGTTGAGCATCTCTGCTGGGGTTTGGTCCCTCAAAGTCAAAGACGAGTGAAATATGTTCGAAATCGATAGCAGTGTTCGCATCGATGAACCCAACTGTAATCGATTGTTCTAGACCTGCATACACTGCTTCGTCATCGTTATGCCCAACCCATTCAAGGCCAGTAAAGACAGCAGCAGAATCCTTGCGAGTTTGGAATGTAGCATCATCGAAGTTAAATCCTGGTCCAGATTGAAGTTCGTAAACTATGCCTTCTGAATCAGATTGCGAGTAGTAAAGTGGATTACCGGCTTGGTCGCCACCTTCCCAATAATAGGACACACGGCCCATGTTCGGGTTTCGAGAATGATCAATTGTTGTGATGAACCACTTGTTGTTGTCTTCACTCATGTTTGTGACTTGCTTACTTGCGTATTCCCCATCATCTGCAATACCGTTTCGGTTGACGTCATGATCTGCTTCTACCCAATACTTGAGCGTCAGTTCCATTGGAACACCAACAGCGTCACGCACCAAGATGCTGACATCTTGTTGGTTGACTCCTGCTTCATAAGAGCCATCTGTAGGATACAATTTGACTCTCTCAGGTGGTGTTGCATCAACCTTGAAGGTTCTTGACCAATCTGAGTTTGGTGCCATGACGTGAGTCGGATTTCGCTCATTGTAGGTCTGCACTTCATAGTTCAGTCCATCTGGAACGTCGATTTCAGGAGTGATGATACTGATGAAGAAGGAACCGTTGTTGTTGGTTGTATCTCGAGCGGTTGATTCGACCCATCCGTTACGAGAAACTCGAACGTCAAAGGCACTGTCCAGAGGAGCATCTTCAGAGTCCATGAACCACATAGCGCCTTGGAAGTAGAGCGTCTCTCCTGCAGAGACCCAAGCGTTGTTTGGGACATCGTCTCGAACAAGGCCACCTTCATTGTCTCGTACCTTCATCCATCCAAGACCAAAGGTGCGATTGACTTGAAGACCTTCATCACTGAACAGATCGAGTGGTGAGAATCCTGCTGAACCGCTATCGTCAAGACAACCTGTCTTGAATCGAACACTCTCTTGGTCTGGGAATTCACTGGTTATTCTGAACAACCAATGGATTTCGAGAATACTGTTGTTCAACGTAGAATAGGAGTTCCCATCCATGACCACATACCCTTCAGGATCGTTTGGTGATGGGAAGATATCTCCGTTCTGCCAGAATAGTGTCGGGTTCGCAGCAGATGAACTCGTCATCAACGTCAGCGTTGCCTCTCGAATAGCCGTGGCACTTTCACCAACGATGTGGCGAGTAATGACTTCGTAAGGCTCACTGCGTTCATGGAGTATTTCTCCTTCTGGAATGTTGATCTCAAGATTGACTGTTTGCATTGTATAGGTCACACTAAACGATGTTAGGCTCAGAATACCACTGCTCTCAGAAGTCAAATCGATCGGTATATCGACGAACCCTTGACCAGTATCAGGGATACGATCGTTGAATGCCTTTACGATGATGTTGGTTGCTCCAACAGCATTGATTGTTTTGGAGCCTACCAATGCTCCGTTTTCGCTCCATCCAACGGTTGGATTCAATGGTGGATTGAATCCAGCAGGTATTGGATATGGTGCTTGGATTTCAAATCCTGGTCTTGTTGGAGCATTACTGTGCAACGCAACCTGTATGTCTTCGAGAACTGGCGTGTTAGCTGAATTCGAAGTAGAGAATGAGACCTTGATACAGAGATAGCCGTAGCTTGGGGTTGTAAATGACTTGGTAAGTCCAGATTGCCCGAATGTTGTCAATCCGCTGCTGCAAAGGCTCGAAGTACTGCCTCCAAGTTGCACAGTCATCGATGTGCCTGAAGGGATTGTGGCATTGTAATCAATTGTTGCTGCAACATACGTTGGGAACGGATTATTGTAATTTGAACGCACGTAGAAATTTCCACTGGTGTAGTAGTTCGTCGTGTATTGAACTGTAACCTGATCGAGAATAGGCGTAGCTGTCGAAGTACCATTCAGTGTTGCTCTCCATGTGATCTTGTTTCCTGCAGCAGCAAACGCTCTCGTATCACCAACGGATACTGACTTCCATGTCACACCATCATCGTTTGAAACATCAATATCAATCGATGTGCCTGTGGGGACGTAACCGATTGCGCTAAGCAATGTTATTTCGTCAACACTTCGACTGGACGTGGTTGTTTTCCCAAGGATTGTCGTGCTGGTAGTCGTAGGCGTTCTTTCATCGAAGACTGCCCCATCGCCCCACATGTGGATCTTTCGGGCCACGCTACCACAGTAGGATGTGTAGTAGCAAGCGAACAAAATCTTTCCACTTTCATCATCTTGTGACATTCCGTAATGACCGCCATTAGGCATATCTTGAACACCCATCTTGTCAAGACTAAATCCGTTGAGGGAAAAGTGGTGGTGTCGTGAACCTTGCTGATTGTATTCATTAAGAATGATACGAGGTAAATCCACGACGAGACCAGAGTTCGGATTACCAGCGGTTGATGTCGTTTTGTAATTGTAATCCGCAGCGGTTCCTAAAGACCATGTGGAACTGATCGAAGATGGGTTAGAAGGGTTTACTTCCATGAGATATCTGTTGTAGGTTGGGTATGTTGATGAGTCGTAATAACTGACGAAGAGTTTTCCAGTATCTTCGTCAAAGTCAACTCCAGTCAGGTATGTTGGATAGTTGTAATTGGTGTAACTGGAACAGGACCATTGTGTCTTTGCTGCGTTCAGTGTCCACTTTGTCAAATAATAATAAGAATACGAAACAGTCCAAACGTTTCCGTTGGAGTCAACAGTAGCGTCGTACCAGTAACTTGAGACGGATGATGTGCAACTTGAGGTGGAAATGGTCGCAGTACCGAGATATGCTCCTGTTGTAGCATTGAATCGTTGAATGGATGGTGCTGTATACATTGAAGTGCTCGTATATCGAGTTGAATGGATTTCATCGTCAGAGACCTTCACCACGATTCCTCTGTAATTCCAGGCCGCAGATGAAGAGACTGAGAGGTCAGTAAATTGCTTTGAGATGCTGTTGTATCCCTGATCACCGAGAGCAACGAATTGTCCTGTGGAATTGAGTGTGGCAGAACTTGCGCTGGAAAGATCACTCGAACTTCTGAATGTAGCGGCGTTATTCGTAGGGTTTCCTCGTAGAGCGATTTCATCGTTTGCAGTTTCGAGATTGGTTCGTGCTCCGTATGGGAAGCCGTTTGGTCCACCGGACCATTGCCCAGTTCCAACGCCGCCGAAATCTTTGTTATCAGTCATATTCGACCAAGTGGTTGTACTGGCTTCACCGAGGAAGTTGAATTGAGCAGATGTAACCTCTGCTCCATAGGGGAATGTGATCACTCCCGCAGAACCGTTTCCTTGACCGTTGAAGGTGTGCTCATAGGACGTGGCCCCCCCTTTGAATTGAGTCTCAGTTGTTGCTGAGGACGCCAATGGAGCCATTACTGAGAGAGTGAAAAGGAGAATTAAAAATAGAGCTTTTCGCATAGTCAAGACATCCCTTATCGCTTACTATTTCGATTTACCATATCAACACATCGGCGACAGGTCACCTGAACAATTCTCCGCAATGGTCATCAATCCTTCCACTCTTCGCTTAACAAGAGGAGAGACGATGGCTGGTTTATTTTCACGATGGTGGGCGGCTCAACATGGGCGACAATACTTGATTTTAGCAACTGCTTTTGGAGCATTGATGGTACTCTTCTTAGCAGGGCTTAGCCAGTTGCTCTTCTTGCAGGGAGAAGATCCATATTCTGAATACACGGGTCTGGCGATTGGGATTCTTGTTCTGTCAGCACTCGGCCTCATTGTTATCACTCCAGAATTCCTCGTCTTCAAGGGTCATGCAAGCACGCTTGACGAGTTGTATGAGATCCAAAGTACTGCTGAATTAAAGCGTCGACGCTCGGAAGGGGATCGCTCAGCATCCGTGCTCGGAGCTGGCCACGAACAACGTTGGAACGCATTCCTTCAAGAACGAGGCCTACGACGCTGAGACAGGTGGAACGTTTGGAAGAGACCAGTTCGGTACAACTTCTTATCCGAGAAGTTCTGCTTGCTGGCGGCATGATTGTCATTCTTATTTTTGCTCTTTATGCCCATACAGGTTCAATGCCGCCACTGGTCGTTGTTGAATCCTCAAGTATGATTCACGCTGAAGAAGGCGAAGTTGGAAGCATCGATGCAGGTGACTTAGTTCT
>QQSG01000025.1:6223-11070 GCA_003602665.1 Candidatus Poseidoniales archaeon | reverse complement strand
GTAGCTCCAATTGTTCCATTATCACCATATCCATCTCCATCAGAATCAGCCCATTGAGTTGGGTCATCGACCCATAAGTCTGCGCCATCCTCGGTTTCCCAATTTATTCCACCAACATTTGATGGATCGCTTGCTCCGTCTCCATCACTGTCTTCACATCCATTACGGTCTCTGTAAGAAGTACCGTAATTATACGGGCAAAAATCACCGGTGATCAAATCGCTTTCATTATCGCCATAACCATCGTTATCGTAATCCTTGTATTGACGAGGATTGAATGGAAATTTATCTCCTGGGCTGGTTTCAATATTTCCTGCAAGTCCAAAGATAGCATCACAGCAATCAGGACCGTAGTTGTCGCCTACACCATCGCCATCACTGTCTTGCACTTGCTTCCAATTTTGCTGATAGCGATCGCCGTAAACCCATGATCCGTCATTGTTTGACCAACCATCCTCATCATAATCAGGACAACCATATCGGTCATGAATCGAACGCCCATTACTTGCTGGGCAGGCATCCATGCTGTCTGCAAAACCGTCATTATCGAAATCTACACAGCCTTGCATGAAGTACTCAGAAGGCCCATTGTCACTAGGACAATCATCTGACAATGGACCATTTGGATTATCACCAAAACCATCTGAATCATTATCCATCCATTGATCTCCAATGTGTGGTAAAGCATCGAATGTATCGAAAATCAAATCTCTGTCAGAATCAAGATAGAGACGAAGCATGTCTACATCCTCGTCAAGAGTATCGAAATACGAGAGAACAATTGTTCCATTGGAATCAACTAGAGAAGAGAAATTCTCGTTCACATAGACGTTTTTCATTTCATGCGATGACCATTCAATGACGTCATTCTTGGTTGAGAGCGTTTTATTGACAGTATTCATGGTATTGATTCGAAGTGTTTCACTAATAGGCGTGGATGTGAACAGGACCAGGCCTGATTCGGTTGAAATCAAGTCCCAGCTCCCATTATCGCTCGCGACGAGATTGTTCATTCCATTGTCAATCGAATACATCCAAGAGTTATTTCCTGCATCAAGGGTCGATTGACGCTCATAAAGCGGATGTTCAAGTCCTCGAACTGCAATATACAGCGAATCTCCATGGCTGGCGCATGAAAGGTCGGGTGAACCATTCAATTGGCTAAGTTGTCCAGATCCGATTTCTGACTGAGTGACGTTCCTCCATATCATCGAAGAATTGTTGCGCTCATGAACCCTGAAGAAATGATTGGAATCAATCGAGGCTACAATGAGGGCTCCATCTGGAGCAGAGCACATCGTGATTTCAGAATCCCCATCCATGAAATCAACCAAAGTTTCTGACGAACCTGCACCAATGTTGACAACTTGCAGTTCGAATACACCGCCGTTGTTGACTGTTGTTGCTAGCATCGAGGTGCCATTCCAGAGTTGAGTCGCCACAACATCTTTTCCTACTGCAAAGCCAGAGGCCACGATGGTTGAGGTTTGGAATCCCGATGGTGTCTTCACGATGTGTTGAATTCGATCAAGGACTGAATCTCTGGTAAGAATGTGCATGTCAGAGCCTTCAAACCAAAGAGAAGGAGAAGTGGTGAGATTTGCAGTCCCAAGTTCATCGCCTGACCATCCGCCTGGCTTGGAGGAGTCTTCTGTACTGTAGTATAATTTCGAAATTGTAGCATGGGAATAGACGACGTGTAGGTCCCCATTTGCATCAACTGCAGAGGCTGGATTGGTTCCGAATTCGCTCAGCGTGCGTATGTCTTGGTGTAAAGCAGTCCAAGCAGTTGAAGTTCTGAACAAAAACCCGGAGAGGTCGCTCATTTGTGAATTTACGAGTTCACCTTCCAACCCAGTGTCGTAGTAGAGCAGGTATGGCTTTCCAGATGCAGAAGATTCGAATTGAATACTTGTGATGTGAGATTCCAGCATCTGCTCGGAAACCCAAGAACCACCAGGAGAGCCGTCTCCAACGTGTTCAAGGTGAATGAGTAATTGTTCTCCATTTGCTTGATTCTTATCGAGAGCAAAGACCATTGCAGTTTCTCCCCGATCGGCTGTTGCCAGTCTTAATTCACTCATCTCCCCAGCAAAGGAGAAGGTACTGGTGTCGAAATCTTGTTTAGAAACGACAACGACATCAACTCCATAGGTGGTTCCTCTCGATTGATTCCTTACCGTGTAAAGTAATTCGATTGCCCCATCTGCATTTGAATCGAAATTACCAACTGTAATCGCACCGAGGTGTTGGGATTGCAATCCGGTTTGAATCACTTCAGGCGTGTTTTGGAAACCGCTTGGAGAACCAAGATACAATTCGAGGAGACCTGATGGAGTAAAACCAGAACTTGATCCAATCATTGTATCCATGTATCCGTCATCATTGATGTCTCCAACGCTTTCAAACATCCAACCAAGCCGTTGATTTATACTTCCTTCACTGGTCCAGTTGGCTGTTGAAGTAAAGTTCTCCATATGGGTGCCGTGAATGAGATGAACCTTTCCTGAGAGAAGAGCTCCCCCCAGGGGAGCAAGTTCCTGAAGAATCAATTCATCCATTCCGTCGTTGTTGATGTCATCGATGATCTCAACTACCGTACCGAACATTCTGCCTTGAGACAACACTTGAATTTCGTTGTCTGGAGTTGAAGAAAATCCTGAAGCAGACCCGTAGAACACTTCAATTGCGGAATAGCCTGTTGGTGATGATTCTGAACCAGTATTCGAGACGACAAAGTCCCCATACCCATCTCCATTCAAATCACCACCACTTGACATCGAGCGACCGAAATAAGGCCCGTCTGTGGATTCTGTAATGTTAAATTCCCATGTAAGCCCAGATGGAGTTCCAGCGAAAACAGAAAGCCGGCCATTGGATTCCGCTCCATCAGTCCAATTCGATTGAAGAGCAACGACATCTGAGTGTGAATTGCCATACATGCTATCGATAACCGAAAGAGACGCTCCAAGCATTTCTTCATGATCTGCAGAAGCATTCCAAATCAAATCATAGTCAGTCTGAGATACTGTACTCCATTCATACATTGCGATACGACCGTGATTTGATTCTCCAGACCGAGAAGTGTTGTCAAATCCGGAGGAACCGATCACAAGTTGTGGATTGCCATTCGCTTTGAAATCTCCAACTGCAATATCGCTGCCAAAATGTTCTGCGGCTTGGGCGCCAACCATCACATGGGCATTGCCTGTATCCAAACCAGTTGCACTTCCAAAGACGGTTACAACACGTCCGTTTGAAGTCAATCCATTGCTAGAGGCGCTCGGCTGAGCCATGATGATATCATCAAATCCATCAGCGTTTATATCAGCAGAAAGGATGGTTCCTTCCTCAACATCTGGATAGAGTTCGTAGACTGAACTTGGTGTTGTTGAAATACGGCCTGTGGATTGATCTTCAAGGCTCTTGAAGATGGATAGCTCAGTGATACCATTTGAGAAGGTAGTTGTAGCGACTTGTGCTAAATCATTACCATCAAGATCAAGTCCCAGGGCAGCGTGGACATTAGCGCCTCTTGCAAGAATTTGAGTCGTCACTTCTGAACCGTCAATTTGTAATCGTACTGCTTCTTCATTTCGAGTATAAGCGATGTTAACGACACCTGTGGAATCAATCTTCAGTTCAACTTCAGAACCTACTGGCCCAGTATCGAGAATACTGTGATACCAGCGCATTCCGCTGTTATTTACTTGCCATAATACGCCTGATGCGTTGCGTACTACTGCAAATTCTTGACCTTCTGGTGTGAGTGCTAAGTCAATAGATACAGGTTCAATGCTTTCAACAATTGTTCTCTTCAACCATATATCAGAAACGGTGTAAATTTGACCTTTAAATGCCAATCGAGCCATTTTCAGATCATCGCCATCAGCATATACTGAGCGAGGACGTTCTGACTCATCCACTGCAATTGAACACCCGATGAGACCGGATGATGTCGAGACCGTATCGATGAGAGAAGTTGTGAATTCTCCACTCGAATTTCTTTTGCCCATGAAAACAGAGCCTGTAGAATCCATCCAGCAGAGGTATACAGTTCCATCATCAGCGAGATACATATCAGGTTCACTAAGATTGGTCGAGGCATTGTCGTGCAATATTTCTGTCACCCAGTTATCAATTGAGGAATCTTGACGGACAACGAGATTGGTCATTCCTTCAATATCGAGGTTTTGCCCAGCAAGGTCATGCCCAAAAGACATGGTGCTAGGAAGGGTGTCTTGTGGCTTGATTGAGTCTTCCAATACCACGGTTTGGGAATTGAATTCGCCCCCCATTGGAGCAAAAAGTTGCACCATCATAAGTGCGGTCAAAAGGGTCGCAAGGACTCCCTTCCCATACGTCGGCCCCCTGCGCATAAAGTTGTTAGAATGTTCAACGTTCTAAACCATTGTCCGAAGTTGATTCTTTGAGATGGTAAAATCGCTTCACCCATCAGGTCAAGAACTAGGATGAAATGGAAGATTTATGACAGACGTTCTTATTGTTGGAAACGGCATTCAGCCCTCACAATCTGTCTTGGAATCTTTTGTTTGTCAATCTCCTGTAATTATTGCCCTGGATGGAGCTGCATTAACACTTCAACAACGTCAAATTCAACCAGACGTCATCATTGGGGATATGGACAGTTTGACATCGAAACAACTGGATACTTTTCAGTCAAAAGGAGTCAACATTGTCAAGGACTTAAATCAAGACACAAGCGATATTTCGAAAGGATTGACATGGAGCAAAAAACAATATCCTGAGAAACATATTGATGTTATTGGGATTGAAGGAGGGAGGTTGGATCATCAACTTGCGGCTTTTTCTGCACTTTTTGAATG
>QQSG01000025.1:0-6016 GCA_003602665.1 Candidatus Poseidoniales archaeon | reverse complement strand
TGAACAAATTACTGCCTCATGCCAGCAAGGTGACCTCTTACTCTTGATCAGCGTTTGAAGGTGGGAGAATCTTTCTCAGCATTTCACTGTACTCTTCTTTCTCATCCCATGTTTGTGAACGCTGATCAACACGAGCTTTTTCACGTGTCATTTCTAAGCCACCCCAATCTTCGATAAGACCGAGTTTTAATGCAGCCTTTGGAGTGTATCCTGGGAGGAAATTTCTCCACAGGAATGGGATACGTCCGGGCGTTACCGTGTTCACCGCTCGGACAATCGAAGTATTGCATGTCTTGAATAGAGTGTGGTAAAACTCAGGCCTTTGTGTGAGTTGGTTAAGGCGATGTGACATTTGGACAATCATTTGTCGTTCTTTGTCAGGTGGAGTCACAACTCGATACATGTGCACAATATTGCCTCTTCCATGAGTCCTGAGTTGGGTCACATCCCTCTCAAAGCCGAGAAGGAGATACAACTCATAGGACCGCCAAAGTCCAGTCCAAGGGTGATACTTTTTGCCTTTAACACGACGTGCTTCAAACGAAAAAGAAAGGCATGTACCGTCTTTGAACTCAAAGGTCAGATACGTATGTGACATGCCTTTGAACGAATGAAATTGGTCAACAACGAACCAGATGTGTTTGACTTGTTCGGAATCGACCTTTACTTCATCAGCCCATCGTTCATCACGGTCTCTTGTTGTCCTCCAATGGAAATCCCTAACATTTCGGAATGTAATCATTGAATCTTCAAATTCAGCGGATGAAATGAACTCACAGTCCGATTGCCAATCTGCATTCAAGCGTGGTTGTTTTGGTCGAACTCGAGTCCACCAAAGCCACAGTCCGTGAAGGGAAATAAGTCCAATCGCGCTTCCAAGTACGATGAGAGAAATAAGCAACCAGTCTTGCATACCATCACCAACGTTGCCAAATATTGAATGAAGTATCCCACCAATCAAGAGAACCATCAGGATGTTTACGCCATAATTGACCCTCATCATCGTTCATGGTTGGTAGACCTTCAGAATCAGGAGTTCCGTCTGCCAAAATTTGAGGTGGAGGCCCCAGTTCAGGCAAAGCGAGCAACTCATCATTTTCTTTGATTCGAACAAGTAATACGAAAACAACAATTGCGACGATGAGTCCTAATGCAGCCATAGTGTACCACCCAACAGCTTCTGTGTTTGTATCGGCTCCATAGGACTGACTGGGAAGAGCTTCTTGCTCTTCTGGTGAAAGATCAACGGCAGGTAAGCGAACAAGATTTACCGCCTCAGTACTAACAATATTCTCTAAATTCGTAACTTTGAGAATGATGAGATGAACTCCGGCCGGTAAACTAGAGCAATCGAAAACGGAAGTATTGGAGATGGTACCCTTGAGTGTTGAAACTTCCCACGTCTTTTGATAGGGTGTGAAATCTTCATTGGAAGCGAGTCCCTGTAAGGCAACGAGGCAAGGTCGATCTGTCGCCATTTGATCGCCAGTCAGAAGTAATTCAAACTCTGGTGCTGGTCGATTTTGAATTGATAAATTAAGCCATGATTCCGCTGTTTGGCCAAGTTCATTACGATAGGTTTCCTTCAGCGAATACTGGCCTGCGGGCCAGTTGGAACAATCGATTGTCGTAGCATTGTCGAGTACTGTGAATGGTGCACCAATGAACGTTTGAGTACCAATTGCGCCGTAGCGAGGGCCCGTTTCATCAGAAAATATTCGATTCACTTCACATGAGGAGCCTGTTTCAAGTGTGTCTGACCCAAATAATTCGAGACCTAAGATCGGTGTTTGTAATGCAGGAACCATGTCATACGTTGGCAATTCAATGCCCGTAATTCGAACACCATTCATATCAAAGAAGGCTAATTCAAGTTCATGCTTACCACTTGCCCATGCATCATAGGTCAAACTTGCATTTGATTGCCCCGAGATTTCCATTGTCATTTTCTCAACAACCTCTCTATCATTGTGAGATGCGATAAGCCGTAACTCAATGAAGGTCGATGGAGTTGTGGAATTTAGAATAACGACAACTCGAACTGCATCGGTATCGCCGTCTTGATTGAGATCAAGTGTGTCGTTGCGTAACGCAACAAGAGTGATTCCTGCATCAGACAATTCAGATAATTCTCCTTCGGCTGATACCGGCAGTGTCGTCAGCGATGCACTGAGTAAAACGAAAAGCATCAACAAACAATTACGCAGATTCTTCACCCCCTGGGGGTGGCGGAAGTGGGATTGCCAAATCAGGTAATGTGTCCATGTTAGGCTCTGATGGCATCATCGCTTCGTTTGTTATGAGGAATTCATCAGCGAGAGTTTTCTCTTCTACTCGCATTGTACGAGCGACAAGGGCTGCTGAAGCCCCAAGAATGAATGCTAGACCTACGATGAGATAGGTCATCCAAGAAGCTGCTGGGTCTTCACCCATGATAGCGAGAGCAGCGTTCCATTCGCCGTAATCATTTGACCAGCCATCATCATTCGAATCTTCACATCCTTGGACGTCTCGAGTCGAGGTTCCGAATATTTCTGGGCAATCATCCCGCATAGCACCAAGAGGCACATCTCCGAATCCGTCTGCGTCGGTATCTCGCCACTGAAGGGCTTCGGTTGGGAATGAGTCTGCAGGACCGTATGGATGTGCCTCCCAGCCATCTGTTGGATCTGACCAGCCATCACCATCGGTATCTCTGCATCCAAGGCGATCGAGAATTGATGTCCCGCGTATTGTTGGACAGGCATCTGCTTCGTTTCCATCTTCTTGGTCACCAAATCCATCACCATCCGTATCTCTCCATTGCGTTGGTTCATGAATGAAGGCATCGCCTAAGTTTGACCAGCCATCGCCATCAGTATCTGGACAGCCCCAACGGTCTCCACCTGAACTAGGCCCAACTGAAGTTCCTGGATGAGCAGGACAAACGTCAGCGGTTGTACCAGAAGGATTGTCCCCTCGGCCATCACCATCGGAATCATGCCATTGAGTCGAATCTTCAGGCCATGCGTCTGCCATTCCCCCTGGACTAGCCAGCCAGTACGATGTAGGATTGGACCAGCCATCACCATCGGAATCAGGACAGCCCCATCGATCGAATGTTGATTGTCCCAGAGTGGTCCTGCAACCATCTCCACGGAATGCTAAACGCCAAGCTTGGCCGTCAAACCATTCTAGGTTATCCCCAAACCCATCACCGTCTGTATCATACCATTGTGAGGAATCACTCGGGAACGCATCTGCGAATCCTTCGGGGTGTGGTATCCAATCATCTGTTGGATCAGAATAGCCATCGGAATCAACATCTCGACAACCGAGTCGATCAAACCTTGAAATCCAGCCACTTTCAACTTCTTCAGCATCTGAATTCATGCACACATCGCCTTCAAATCCATTGAGATTATCTCCGTAGCCGTCCCCATCTGTGTCGCGGTATTGACTTGGAAACATTGGGAAATCATCGACTTGGGTTGCGCCATAGGTTTGGTTATCTCCCCAACCATCAGAATCAGTATCTCTGAATTGTGTTGGATTGTCAGGAAAGTCATCGATGAGATTTGCTCCAATTGTTTGATTGTCGCCGTAACCATCAAAGTCGCGGTCACGCCATTGGGTTGGCTCAGTAGGGAATGCGTCAGCACCTTCGCTTGTCGTCCAATTTTCCCCCGGGTCTGACCAAGCATCACCATCTGTGTCTGGGCATCCATATCGGTCAGCGTAGGAGAGTCCAACGATGAACGGACAAGCATCGGGTTGTTCAGCAGAAAGTAACCATTCTCCTATGCCCCATGCGATGTGTGTTTCATTCCACATAGGGTCATCCCAATTGTCTCCAAAACCATCACCATCGGTATCCCTCCATTGAGAGGATTCATACGGGAACGAATCTGCTAATCCATCAGGGTGCGCGTACCAAGGTTCGAGCCCATCAAGACCACCTGGGTCAGCATCGGAATACCCATCGGCATCTGAGTCTATGCACCCATAACGGTCATCAGTCGAATAACCACGATTGTCTGGGCAGTGATCTGGTTGATTACCAAGAATATTATCACCATAGCCGTCAAAATCGCGATCTCTCCATTGAGTTCCATCGTTTTCAAAAGCATCAGCTCCATTTTGAACATCCCATCCAGAATCTGTATCCGACCAACCATCGCTATCACTGTCAATACAACCCTTGCGGTCATTTGTTGAGGAGCCGACAATCAAGTCGCAGTCATCTTCTGCATCAACGAATCCGTCTTCATCGGTATCTCGTGCAGTCTTATCGATTGAAGCGAGTAGAGTGTAGTCAAGTCCATCATTGCACCAGGAGTCTTTTCCTTTGATTTTCACAAATACATTTCCCGCTTGTGGCATAGTTTTCGAGAGTGTTCCCGAGGGATTATTATCGTCCTTGGACATGCTCGCAACTTGAGATCCTGTTTCATCATGCATCGAATAATCTGCTTCCCAACCATCTCCTGGACACCACCATGCGGCATTGTTCATTGAACCTGAGAAACTAATACTNACGATGTCACCTTGATATGCATAAATTCGCCACCAATCGGTTCCATCATTTGAGGAACAACCATCTGGATCACAAACATAACCGTTGGAAGAAACACCATCTGTAAGAAGATTAGAGGATGCTTGAGTGTCATCTGCATTCACTGCGGGGAGCAATGAAACCAGCAGCAGGGCGAAGAGACCGACCCCTATGCAACGCCCGAGCATGTTACGCCAAGTTCGAATTCGGTTATGAATAAAGCGACGACTAGTTAAAGCGGCCTAATGTATCTCTAAGTGCTGATTCAAGGTCTGAATGTTCAAATTCATATCCTGATTCTATCAATCGCTTAGGGTGAACTTTTTGCCCGTCCAAAATCAGTCCTTTACCCATTTTTCCAAAGAGAAGTTTCATCATGAATCCTGGAATTGGCGCAAATGCAGGTCTTCGCAAGACTCGTCCAAGTGTTTTCGCATAGACTTTCTGTGTTACTGGATTTGGTGCTGTTAGATTGTATATGCCTTCGGAATCATCTTGATTCATCAGGTGGTGAATCGAATAAATTTGATCATCAAAGGAAATCCAAGATTGCCATTGACGGCCACCTCCGACTGGACCCATTCCACCCATCTTTGCAGGAAGGAGGAGTTTCTGTAGCATACCTCCTGCTGCGGTCGTGACAAGACCTGTTCGCAAAATGACTGTACGAATGCCTGCAGAACGTGCAGGTTCCGTAGCTTGTTCCCACTTTTGACAGGTTTCAGCAAGGAAGCCTGAACCGATTGTACTGGTCTCATCTAAGTCTTCATCACCTCTGTTATCGTAGAAGCCGATAGCAGAAGCGCTCATGAATAGGGACGGAGGTGATTTCAAATGAGCAATTTGTTCTGAAAGATTCTTTGTGGGAATGGTGCGACTGTTGATGATGAGTTGTTTTCTCTTCTTGCTCCATCGCTTATCGCCTATTCCTGCGCCTGCTAAATGAATAATGACATCAAAATTCTCCATGGAACCTTCCAAAATTTCGCCTGTTTGGTCGTCCCAGCGCACGATTTTATCCTTATCCGAGTCAGGATGGAGGGAGGAGGTCTTTCGCAACAAACGATGTACATCGTGACCATCTGTTTCTAAAAAGGCAGAGAGTTGGGTTCCGATTAGTCCTGTTGAGCCACTGATGAGAATTCTCTTTCTAGGTGCATCTTTGAACTTGGCTTGGCGGTTCATGTCAGCATTAATTCTTCGAGTGCGATGTTTGAACATCTGCCTGAGGCGAGGCATAACCATAACTGGAGCACCTATCCTACTAAAGAAATGGAAAGGTAATTTCCAGTCTACATGATCATGGATTGTCATTTCATCATCGCTTACTGCAAGGAACTTGTGAGCATGATCCCAACGTCCAAATGGCCCTTTGACCATGTTATCGCAGAATTGCTCCCCTTCGATGTAGCTGTGGTGTTCAGCAACCCAGCGTTGTGGGATTGGACCGATTGAAATCTTGAATGATGTCTTTGCACCGTT
>QQSG01000024.1:10901-12574 GCA_003602665.1 Candidatus Poseidoniales archaeon | reverse complement strand
ATGACACCGGAAAAGAGATCATAGAACGCATGGAAATCCATATCTCCGCGATGGATAAGAACGCCAATACTCTCCCAAGTAGTCAAGACGGTCATCACTTTTGGCCAATCATCTCCGAAATGAGCACGGAAAACCTTGAAATTTTCTTCTGAATCACCCGGTGTAAATTTACTCACATCAAAATTCATATTCATGATAGCAGTCAATCCAACAACAAAATCTTCATTCTGGAAATTTGATGCAAGGCTCATTGCAGTAGTGCTATCCCTCGAACGGCGTAATTCTTTGATCTGATACCATGAATAAATGGCGGCACCAAGGATTGTTACAAGGCCGAATACTTCTGCCCAAGCCGCTGCTGTGTCGAGGTTCATAACTTGCCTGTTTCTGGAATCTATGTTAAAGAATTCGGCTTTTTTGTCAAAAACCCTTGATTTTAGGTACGGGATTTATATTACTTCTATTTCAGGCTCAACCATGTCACTTGCACCAACCGATTACGACTTTGGAGAACCATCGAATTATTTCTTTGCCACAACGATTACCTGCGCTAACGAAGAAGCACGTGCGATGTATGTTGAAGCATTCGGACACATGCTCAATTACAATCACGAACAAGCAATCGCATGCTTTAGCAAGGTTACTGAACTCGACCCTACATGTGCAATGGCATGGTGGGGAATTGCCTACTGTGTCTCTTCCAATTACAACTGGAGCCCAGGTCTTGGCTCTGGACACGATTCCATTCAACAAGCTGTTTCTCTCAAAGAGGGTTGCACAGAACTTGAGCAGGATCTCATCGACGCATTGGCACAACGACATTCTGCAGAAGCACGTGATGCAGCAGACCCGTCCGTCCTCAACATGGGGAACGACCCTGAACTAAACGTAGCATTCGCAAAAGCAATGGAGCCCCTTTACCGAAAGTACAGCGGAAACTTGGATGTTGCCGCAATATATGTTGAAGCGCTCATGAATCTGAAAGCGTGGCAACTATGGAACAAGAATACTGCAACAGGTGAAATCACTCCTGCGGACGACAACACCTTGCTATTGGTCAAGGTAATGGAAGACGCATTTGAGAACGTCGAAGGCGCAAAGCGACACGTTGCATTGTGCCACTTGTACTGCCACGCTCTCGAATTATCACCTTACCCAGAGCGTGCTCTGCCTGCTGCTGATGTTCTTCGAACGGTCATGCCAGGAATGGGTCACCTTGTCCACATGCCTTCTCACATCGATGCTTGGGTTGGCCAGTGGAAAGAGGCGATTGAATGCAACATCGCTGCAGTTGAAGCAGACGATCGATACGTCGAACTCACAGGTAATGACTCCCAATTTTACAAATTCTATCGAATGCACAACCATCACTTTGTTGTCTGGTGTGCTATGTTTGAGGGACAATATGAAACTGCACTCAAGTACGCACGAAAGGCGGTAGACACACTTCCTGCTGGTGATGAAAACTCTGGAGTTCAATTCATGCTTGCTGGAATTATCCCAATGGGCGCCATCTTCCTCGAATCCTATGTGACAATGCCATGGCACGTTATGATTCGATTCGGAAAGTGGGATGAAATCCTTGCTGAACCAATGTATTCTGACAAGGATGTTTTCCCTTCCACAATCGCTACACAACACTACGCTCGTGGAGTTGCATACGCATCCAAGGG
>QQSG01000024.1:8261-10864 GCA_003602665.1 Candidatus Poseidoniales archaeon | reverse complement strand
AATGAAGCACTGAAGAATCCTGCTCTTGCTGGCAGAGTTTTGCACAACAATCTCATGTATCAAGATCCAAGCGATGGCCCGTGTATTTTGTTGGTTAACGAAGCAGTCTTGTCTGGTGAAATCGAATATCGACGTCAATTCCTAGCAAAGGAACGTGGTGAAGCATCTGACTTCTCGGTTGCCTTCGACCATCTTCGACGTGGAGTAGATCTCTCTCTGAACCTTGCTTACAACGAACCATGGGGCCAAATGCAACCTGTACGCCACATTCTTGGGGCTCTTCTCTTTGAACAAGGAGAGATTGAAGAAGCTGAAGCGGTTTACCGTGCAGACATCGAATTATGGAAAGACAACATGTGGGGCCTACTCGGTCTGAAACTTTGTCTTGAAGCCCGTGGAGATGCTCCTGAAGAACTTGCAGACGTTACTGCATTGTTCAATGAGCGAAGTTCTCGTGCTGATATCAAGCCTGCTAAGACTTGTTTCTGTGCACAAGACAGTATCGAAAAGAGCTGCTGTGATTGAAACAAGTCGAACTGGATAGGAATTCCGTCGGCATAAGCGTTATACCCCCTCATGGGAGACACTGCTCATGGACCTCGTTCGAGAAGTAAGTGAGGATGGTACCTTTTGGAATGGTATCTCTGAAGACCTCTCACTTGAGGCGAATCAATGGAAAGATCTGGCGGATTCAAGCCATGATACTGATTCTCATCTAGTCAAGGCTTCCCGTAAGAATGCAATCATTGCTGGCCTATTCTACTTCATGGCGTTTGTCATGTTCTTTTCCGAACTTCGAATTGTTTCTCTGTTTCATTGTATCTTCGGTACATTGTTCATGTTTTTCTACAAAATCGGCCTTCAAGCAGGGGATGAGTAAGGGCATTTTGATTCAAAATAGTCCCATCTCTACCTTGTGCTCAAAAGCGACGATTCAAAGGTAGTTGGCTTGTGGGATGAGCGTGGCTTGGGTACGTCTACGACGATTTCTAAAACATCTCGAGAAGAAACGAGAGGTGCTTCGCATCAGCAGACCCGTTGATGTCGCCTATGAGGCAGGAGCAATCGCTGACCTTTTGGTGAAGAACGATGGTCCTGCTGTTGTCTTTGAACAACCAAGACTTCCAGATGGAACGATTGCCTCGATGCCTCTTGTCATGAATCTTTTTGGAAGTCATCAACGAACACTCGACGCTTTGGGAGCATCCCATGAAACCGAAGTTGGAGATCGTATGACTGCAATGATGAAGCCTGACATCGGAGCCTTTGTCAAAATGCCATGGAAGGCCTTACCACTTGCTCGTGATGCCTTTGCAATGCCTCCGAGAAAGAAGCGATTCAGAGCACCATGTCAACAAGTTCGAATGAAAAATCCTGACTTGACCAAACTTCCAATCCCAAAAACCTGGCCAATGGACGGGGGGCATTTCGTAACCCTACCTTTGGTTGTTACAAAGGATCCAAATTCAGGAGAACATAATCTCGGTATGTATCGTGCCCAAGTGTTTGATGAAAAGAACATCGGGTTGCATTGGCAAATACACAAGCATGCTGCAGACCATGCTGCAGCGAGTGGAGAGAGAATGCCCGTCGCAATATGCATTGGTGGACCTCCAGAACTGATTTTCTCGGCCATATCACCTCTACCAGACAATTTGAGCGAATACCAATTCGCCGGTATTCTCGGGCGCCGCTCCCTAAGAATCACCAAAGCAGTGAGTCAGGATTTGATGGTACCTGCCGAAGCTGACATCGTCATAGAAGGGTATTGCATTCCTGGTGAAACTCGAACTGAAGGACCATTTGGTGATCACTTCGGTTTCTATTCACTGACTGGCCAGTATCCAGTGATGCACGTTACAGCGATTACTCATCGAAAAGACGCTATGCTTCCTGCTACGATCGTGGGATTACCTCCAATGGAAGATGGGTATCTTGGAGAAGCCATAGGAAGACAATTCTCTCCAGTCCTTCGCTTCCAACATAGAGATGTCATTGGTGTCCATCTTCCACTCGAAACTGGATTCCATAACCTTGCCATTGTCTCTTCAAAACAGCGTTATCCTCGACAAGGGAGAAAGACAGCACTTGGACTCTTTGGAGCCGGGCAAATGATGTTCCTCAAGAGCATGATCGTTGTCGACCCAGACCAAGATCCAAAAGACTTGGAAGCACTTCTTGATGCCATGAATAACAACGTCCACATTGCAACTGATATCATCGTGTTGGATGGCATGGTTGCTGATTCTCTTGAAGCGGCAAGCCCGTATGAAAACGTTCACTCAAAGATTCTTATCGATGCAACCACCCTGACACAACGAGACCCTCGCTCTTCAAACGAGCCGCTTGAAGGATCTTACAAGCAAATTGTTCCTGCATGGCGCCAAGGGCTGGAAGCACCTCCTGCATTCGATAACCTCGAGGCTGTTCTTTCCTTGGATGCTGTTACCGATGCTCGTATGCTGCGAGAAAGTATTCTTGTCGTCACAACAAACATTCCGCATTCACCTACTCCGGAGGATGGTTCATCAACATCAAATGATGAAGCTGAATCAGTAAGAAGAGAAAAAATACTCCAATTGAGAAATCAAATTTGGCAATTG
>QQSG01000024.1:5092-8138 GCA_003602665.1 Candidatus Poseidoniales archaeon | reverse complement strand
TCATTCGATGAAGAGAAAGAACGCATGTGCTGGGATGCAACAACCCCAATTCCATCCTCTGAACATGGTGTTCGAAGATGGCCTGCTATCACAATGCATAGTGACGAAACCCTCGAGGCTGTCCGTAAACATCCCGAACTCGACAAATACCAATGGCCTGCGCATCTAGAATTCAGGTGAGCGGATGAACTTCAAGCAGATAGCTAGTTTCGTAAAGATTGAGCACACCTTGTTCTCTCTTCCCTTCGTTCTCATTGGCTATCTCATCGCATACGATCAATTTCAATCTGAACTTACGGATACCGGCTACGGTTGGTTGCGCATTGACTTGTTGTGGATTCTTGTTGCAGCCGTTGCAGCCCGTGGATTGGCAATGACACTCAATCGCATCATTGATCGAGACATTGATGCTGCGAACCCTCGAACTGCGCAACGACATCTTGCGAGCGGGACCATGTCGAAATCAACTGCATGGGGGCTAGCAGCACTCTTCCTTGCCATGCTGTTGTTAGGTGCTGGAATGCTCAACACTGTTGCCTTGGCAATGTCCTGGCTTCCTGTTCTAACATTCGTGATCTACCCATACATGAAGCGCTTTACCTGGCTTTGTCACCTTTGGCTTGGCTTGTGCCTAGGACTTGCCCCTGCAGGCGCATGGGTTGCAATCGCGGCTGACGTTCATGGGTTTGATGCTATTCTTGGAACAAGTGATGGTTTCCTTTGGTATCCNACAATCTTCTACATCTCTCTGGGCGTCGTGCTGTGGATTGCTGCATTCGATCTTAACTATGCCCGAATGGATGTCGAAAGTGATAGGGAAATGGGCGTCCACTCCTTCCCTGCTCGTTTTGGAGAGACGGTCACAACAAGAACATCGATTCAGATGACCTTACTCTGGTTTGCATGTTTTGCAATATCAGACCCCATGAATGAAGCTTGGTTCTTGTTATCAGCAGGTATTATGGCCATCCTGAACATCGTTGTTATTGTTAAACACAAGACGTTAGCAGACTTCCAAACAACCTTGTTCAGAGTCTCTATGCTTACAGGATGGGTGCTTCTTGCATCAATCTTGACACTTTAGAATCCATAGAAGTCATAGTCATCATCGTCTTCTTCTTCATCATATTCGAAATTCAGTATTCCACTGAGCGTGCGCATTCCAATAATGAGGAATGCTAAACCGCCACAATATCCCGAAAACATCGATTCCGAGGTGTATATTGACACTTGATCGGATTCTCCACATTCCTCGTAAAATTCATCACTGCAATTTTCATTGTACCAGTCATCATAATCATTCCAGCTCTCAGTTGAAAGATGTGCTGTATAAATCAATATTCCAATCAATGCGATGAGGCTTAACGGCATCACAAACCACCAAACTTTGACAAGTAGATTCATAATTGAAATGAACATAATAAAAATGAGTATACCGAGTGCGATATAATTGAATTCTTGAACCTCTTCGTAATCAGCAGCGTAACCAAGTAAGTATTCTTCCTCAAAGTTTTCAATCTGTATTTCAGTCAAAGGGACGACGAAGAAAAACGTGTACGATAGAAGGACAAGGGTCATCAAAACGCCAATAACACCAGGAAGTGCACCAAGGTCAGGCCGTAATCGTTGTTTCTTGAGTTTGATTTTAACCCCATCATCGTCATCCTCATCGTCATCGTCATCCTCTTCCCAAGAGAAGGTGATGCCTTGCGATTTTGAATGATCTTCTACAACCTTCTCTTCTTCATCAACCCAGACTTCGTAACCTTCGTCCGTTGAAAACCAATGCGTTCCATCGTTAGCAAGATACCAATGTGTGCCGTATTCATCTGTATCAAGCCAATCTCCTGATGGAAGATCTTCCCATTTTTCGACGAAATTTCTTGAAGAAGTATTTCGTCTATTGATGATACTCACCAGTTATCCTAATCAATTGAGACTTATAATTCTAAGACCTATATAGTATTAGAGTGGGCAAAATCCCTCAACAGCACCCATGGTCACGAAGCGGAGCGGGAACGAAGCTTACTCGATCTACATCTTGAGTGGTCTGTAATTGTTGCATCACAGACCTTAGATTACCAGCAGTTCCGAATGCTTGCATGGTGTCTACGCAAGAATTACTGAACAAACTTGTATGGCTGTAGGATGTAACTTCAATCTTTCCTGAATGGCGAATATCGTGTAGCTTTTGTTCAATCCCATGTTGGAAAAATACGATGAGGATACCTTCAATTTTGGTTTCAGGATCCATGGTCTCGATGCTTCCACGTTGCAACTCTTCTGCAAAATGAAGGGAGGCATCTCTCAAAAAACGACTCCGGTTGGCATAGCCTGAGGTTTCGACTAAATTCTCCAACTCATCTGCAAATTTATTATCAACACTAAAAGAAACAACTCGGCTCATATTTAGCCGAGAGTGTGCTCGATAATAATAGTTATCAAACCGATAATTATTAACTTATATTAAATATGTAATAACATTGGGAACTTCCATGCGTAAGAGCACAATGCAAGTAATTTTGACCGCAAGTATCCTGATTTTTTCAAGCCTAGCAGGATGTCTTGGCACAGAAGATGAAGATGATGACGTCACAATCATGACTTCAACGTACCACGTTGGACAACTGGTTTCTGCAATCGTTGGAGACACAATGAATGTGGAGGTCCTCTCACCTTCGAACGTACCAGTTCACGATTACGAACCATCCGCAGCGGATCTTGTACGACTGAAGGATTCTGAGATGTTCTTCTATCACGGTTTAGGGCTCGAAACTTGGGTTGATGCAACTCTTGACAGCCTAGGTGACGACAAACCTACTTCATTCTCAACACACGCATTGCCAACAGGCGAAACCGCACTCGATTACGAAGGAATATTGTTAAGAGAACTTTGTGAACACCTTGCAGAAGGGCCATACGAATCATTGGACCTTTCCGATGAGGAAGGTCATGCTGACGATGTTGAGCTCCATGCTGAGCACGTTACACACACACTTTCCTTCCCTGCTCATGATGACCATGACGAAGATGGCGACCATGCTGA
>QQSG01000024.1:0-5031 GCA_003602665.1 Candidatus Poseidoniales archaeon | reverse complement strand
GATGACCACGATGATCACGACCATGCTGACGACGATCATGCAGACCATTCTGACCATGGTGACCACGATGACCATGGTGACCACGATGACCACAACCATGCAGAACCAATGGAAAAGATAGAACAAGTCACAGGATGCCCTGAAGACACAGTTGTCTACATTTACGAACTTGAAGAAGGCGAATACGTTCTTGAATTCGAAACAGAAGATGAAGATCACTCAACCTTCAACATGGTTGCTCTAAAGATGGGTGGAGCACACGCCCACCACGATCATGGAGACCATGACGACCACGGAGATGACCATGACGACCACGGAGATGACCATGATGATCACGGAGATGACCATGACGACCACGGAGATGACCATGATGATCACAGTGACCATGACGATCATGACGAGGAGATGACTCCAGAAATGGCACTTGAAATGTTCGATACGAACAACGATAGCATGCTCTCCTGGGATGAATTCATGGAATCTATGGAAGATGACCATGATGATCATGAATCCGACATGGTCTGCTACGATATGAGCACTCACTCCGTAAATGAGTCCTATCTAAACCAAACTGATTGTGAGGCTGCTGGATTGATGTGGACTGAATCAAATGGACATGATGACCATGATGAAGAAGAAGAAATCTATCAAGCAATTTGGAACGAATCCGACACTAACATGGACGGCAACCTCAACGTAACTGAACTCGAACACTTCATCCATGAAATGGAAGAATTGGATAGAGAAGAAGGTGTTGGATACGCTGTTATCCACATCGAAGCGGAAGGCGAATATGGTTTCGCAGTTCCACACGACGTTGAGATGTTTATCCTCAAGGAAGGCGATGGACATGAAGGTCACGACGACCACGGTGATGATCACAGCGACCATGATGACCACGGAGATGACCACGACGACCATGGTGACGAAGAAGCACTCGCTTATGATCCACACAGCTGGCTTGACCCTGTTGCATTCAAGGCACAAGCTAGTTTCGTACTCGAAGAACTCAAGAAAGCCTACCCAGACCTTGCTGACACCTTCCAGTCCAATGCAGATGCATTCATGATGAGTCTCGACAAGATCGATTCTGAATACAAGGCTGCTTTCGGCGATAGTGGGACATGTAGCAAGAACTCTGTTGCCGCTAACCACAATGCATACGCTTACGTGGCATACCGCTATGATATCGAATTCGTGACTGTTCACGGACTTGATCCTGAAGGTGAGCCAAGTGCTGCTGATATCGCAAAGGTTGTTGAGAAGATTGGAGAAGATGAAATCGGTGTTCTCTTCGTTGAAGAATACACTGACGTTACTGCTGTAAACAGCATCGTCGATCAAACCAAGTCATCTACAATGCCTGATGGCGTTTCGGTCTTGACACTGTACACAATGGAACTTCCACCTAAGGACTCAAATGATGATTATCTGTCCTTGATGCAGAAGAATCTTGACAATCTAAAGACTGGATTGAGCTGTTAAACAGAACCTGAAAAATAAGGAGTTGAACTTATGCACATAGTGGACACTATACCAATCATCTTTGTTTCTGTTGTTTTCCTCTTCATAGGGGTTAAGTTGATGACGGGGACACGAAGAGTCCGTAATACCTGAGCCCGTTTGCGGATGTTTTCATCCGCCAACTGCTCTGAGGTGATTACTTGAGCGATTCGACCCCGAGCCCAAAGAAGATTTGGAACCCTACAGTGATTTCCATTGAAGGGCTCTATGTTACTCGATCAGGGAAACTTGTATTGGAGAATATTGATCTCGAAATTGCTAGAGGAGAATTCGTTGGTATCGTAGGACCAAACGGTGGTGGAAAAACCACTCTCCTGATGACGATTCTTGGTATATTGAATTCAACAAAAGGAAAGATTGATGTCTTTGGATTCAATCCTTATCCAACCAACTTCCGAGGAGAAGTAGGATGGGTCTCCCAAACTGCAGCTAACATTCCAACAAAGATGCGTATGACGGTCAGGGAACTCATCACCATGGGAACTGTCTCTCGAATCGAATTGTTTCCTTCCCGCTCAAAGAAAAAGCGAGAACGAATAGAGAAGGCTATGGAATTAACAGGAATTTCACATCTTGCAGACAAAGACATTGCTCGATTGTCTGGTGGAGAACGCCAGAGGGCAGTCATTGGTCGCGCTCTTGCGTCCGATGCTGAAGTCCTCATTTTTGATGAACCTCTCGTAAACGTTGATCGAAATGCACGAAATGGAATTTTGAAGTTACTGGATAAACTCTGTCATGAACAAGAGAAGACCTTGCTCTTAGTCTCGCACGATATGGCAGCGATTCGACAATCGGCGCATCGTGTCGTTTACCTTGATGGAAGCATACAATACGATGGGCATCCTGATAACCTTCCTGATTTGATTGATCTCGCAGGCTTACGAGGGATCAAACACGTCCATCAAACAGATGACCTGGAGGAAGAATGATGGCTATCAGTGAACCATTGGTTGAATTCCTCGGCTTTTTCCTTGAGCCACTCGCACCGTTTATGCCAGGGGATACATTCCCTGCATTCTTTGAATTGGAAATGTTTCATCGTGCTCTCATTGCTGCATTTCTTGTCACCATCGTGGCAGGATTCTATGGCTCATTTTTGCTGATGAGAAATCTTGCACTTATGGGAGATGGTCTTGCTCACGTTTCTTTTGGTGGTGTTGCAATCGGCATCGTCCTAGGTGCAGCCGCTCCCCTTTGGTATGCTCTTGTGTTCAGTATTATAGCAGCGATTATGATTCATGAATTGCAGGAACGTGATTTGCTTACAGGTGATGCTTCCATTGCGATTTTCCTAACAGGCATGCTTGCTCTTGGTCTCGTTGTGCTCCGCATATGGGGCGGTGGAGTTACATCAGACATCGAAGGATACCTTTTTGGAAATCTCCTACTTATCGACTATGAAGATCTCGACCTTATCGTCATTGTCTGTGTACTGAGCCTTGGTTCCCTCTTCGTCCTACACGATGCTCTTCTTGCTACAACAATCGATGCCGTTGCTGCACGTGTCCAAGGCCTCCCAGTTCGTTGGATTGGTCTTTGGTTTAGTGTAACAATAGCGGCAATCGTTGTGTCAATGGTGCAGGTGATTGGAACATTACTCGTCACTGCACTTCTCGTCACCCCTGCTGCAACTGCTCAATTGATTGGTAAGAGTTACAGAAGTTGCATCATATGGACACAGATTTTTGGACTTTCTTCTGTCATCTTAGGCATCTACCTTTCATCTGAATTGGAAACAGGTAGCGGATCAATGATTGCGCTCGTTTCTGCTATCATCTTCGCATTTGTCCTTATCGTTCGTTCCGTTTACAATCAATCCGTAAATAATCTCAACCCTTGAAGCCATTCACTTGTAATGGAAGATTGATGAACCCAATCGGTTGTATTGAAATTATGAACCCAATTGTGAAGTCTCTTCTTGAATTCAATGAAGCCTTTGAAATCCCAAAACTCGATGCACCAGACCTTGGTCCTGATGAATTAATTGAGTTAAGAATTAAACTTCTGATGGAAGAAGTCCAAGAGTATGCAGAAGCTGCACGTGCGGGTGATCTTGTCGAAGTCTTGGACGCTTTAGCAGACATTGGATACATTCTCGCTGGAACGATCATCAACCATGGTATGCAAAACATCTATGATGATGCCTTCAATGAAGTTCATCGAAGCAATATGGCGAAACTTGTCGATGGCAAGGTGATTCGAAGAGAAGATGGAAAAGTGCTCAAGCCAGATGGATGGCAGCCACCTCAACTTGCTCAGTTTTTGCAATGAATTCATCAATACGTTGCGTGTGGGGATAGTATGACCTCTCGTCCAGTTGCTCTCGTAACAGGTGGAGGAAGGGGTATTGGAGCCGCTATTAGCCATCGCTTGGCTGCTGATGGCTATGATGTCCTCCTAACCTACAACACGTCCTCAAAGCCAGCGGAAATGGTTGTTGATGAAATTCGTAACTCTGGTGGAGATGCGTTAGCCGTCAAGGTGGACTGTTCTGATGATGGTGAAGTTGGCCTACTGGGAATTCATCCATGGATGCATCGAACTGTTGAAGCTTTGATCCTCAATCATGGAACATATGATCGTGTTCCTGCTCAAGAAATGGAAATGAAACACTTGAGACATACGATGAAAGCGAACTTCGAAGGCGCAGTCAACGTTTGGAAAGTGGTTCAACCACACCTTGCACCACGAGCCAGTATGGTCGTTGTCAGTTCTCAACTTGCAACCCGAGGCTCTCCTCATGGTGCTGACTATGCGGCTTCAAAGGCTGCTCTGAGCACCTGGGCGCGTTCTCTTGCTCTTGCAGTTGGCCCGGAAGGAAAGAGAGTCAACGTTCTTGCTCCTGGCTATGTCGATACCGATATCCTCGCTGGCGATTCGGNTGAAAAACGAAACCAACGTATCCAAGAAGTACCACTCAAACGAATTGGAACAGGTGAAGATATGGCTTCTATCGTCTCTTTCTTATTGAGTAATGATGCTGCATACATCACAGGTTCCGTTCTTCACGCTAATGGTGGATTGTATCTTCCTTAGACGCATGTTCTTGAAGGGTTGCCATCAAGGACGACCATGACCGAGACGTGGGATGACGATGGTGCCTTCGAGCACATCGCAGACCAAGAAGTCTCAGAAATCGACTTACAGGAGCGTGACCCATTCGATTTGTCCAAGGCATTAGAAGGTGCAGCATTGGAGCACCTCCATCCTTCAGTAAAGCGATTCAATCTTCACAGTGAGTTTGAACCATCCGGAGATCAACCCAAAGCCATTGAAACACTCATCGATCAACTTGAGAATGGCCAAGAGCGTTGTATTATGCTCGGTGTTACTGGAAGCGGGAAGACCTTTGCAATGGCGAATCTAATCGAACGATTGAACATTCCAACACTTATTCTCAGTCACAATAAGACACTTGCTCGCCAATTGTATCATGAAGTTGCAGGGTATTTTCCTGAAAATGCTGTGGAATACTTCGTTTCTCACTACGATTATTATCAACCT
>QQSG01000023.1:849-3700 GCA_003602665.1 Candidatus Poseidoniales archaeon | reverse complement strand
GTGAGGCGCGTTGAAATACAACTTCTTGCTGGAACGGTTGCTGCACGGATGTCGGAGCGGTTACGTCGGGGATTGCAAATCCTCTTACCTGGGTTCAAATCCCAGTCCGTGCTCCATCTGTAAAAGAGCGCTCTCAACATATAATTACGCGCAGTCTTGATATTCAATGGCTGGTTCGTTGGAGTGTTGAATAACCCTATTCATCAAGTGAGGAGTCAATTTGCCATCGCTAAATTCTGCGTTTTCTCAAATTGGAAGAGGTTTTGCTGCATTCTTAGCCCCCCCTGCTCCTGATGTAATCCGATTCACTGTCGGGCAACCAGACTTTGACACCCCTACACCAGTCGTGGATGCGGCCATCGGTTCACTACGAAGAGGTGAAACAACCTACACGAGATCTCAAGGTAGTGAGACGCTTTGCCAAGCTGTTTCCCAACACCTGTCAAAATTCGAGATAGATGTTGATGGAAATGATGTCGTCATTGCACCGGGTTGTAAGCAAGCGCTGCTCTATTCCATGATGGCAGTCATTGAACCCGGAGATGAAGTGCTCCTTTTAGCCCCCGCATGGCCTTCGTACGATGGAATGGTCAAATTACTCGGTGGCATACCGATTCACGTCCCAGTACAACGTCCGGACTACCATCCTGATATCGAAGCATTAAGAAATGCTGTAACATCAAAGACCAAGGCCATTATTATCAATTCTCCAAATAATCCAACAGGAGCAGTATACACTTCTGAAGAAATCAAACAGATTGTAGATTTAGCAGTTGATTCCGATTTATGGATCTTAGACGACATGATTTACTCAACACTTGTCTGGGGAGAACATACTTACACATCACCTAATTCATTTGAAGGGGGGTCAGATCGAACTCTAACAATTGGTGGGTGGTCGAAAGGATGGGCCATGACTGGTTGGCGACTTGGTTGGATTGCAGGGCCATCCGAAGCAATGGAGGCTGTTAAAACCTGTCAGGCGTCATCTGCAACACACGTTGCTACATTCCTCATGCCTGCTGCAGAAGTAGCATTAACACTTGAAGATGAGATTGCGGCAATGGCGGATTCGTTTGCTGAACGACGATTACTATTTCACAAGGGGATTGATTCGCTCCCAGGGGTTGCAGCACCAATGCCGGAAGGAGCATTCTACATACTTGCAGACATAAGTGGTACTGGGATGAACGATATTGAATTTGCAACAAGAGCATTGAATGAAGCAAAAGTGCAAGTCATTCCAGGATCTCTTATGCTCGGAGGAGATAATTTAATTCGAATGTCTTATGCAACATCTTTAGATGATCTTGAGGAAGGAATTCGGCGATTAAGAACATGGTTGAATGGTTTGATTTAATATGCATCGCTCATGATGCGCTATGCATATTCACTTGGAAGTGATTTTGTATAACTTTCCATTCGAGCCAAATACTGCGAAATACAAATCTCCATTTGGATGAAATGCAATTGGAAGAGGCGTCCCTACATCGCTCGCAAAAACGCTTGTTGTGGCCTTGACCTCCCCGGTTGAGGCATCGAGATCTATCTGAACAATTTCATGACCTTGGGGTAAAATAGTGTTCCATGAGCCGTATACAGTGGCGTAAATTGTTGTGTTATCCCCCGGGAGGGAAGAGGAGTCAGGTCGTACTGCTACGCCATTCATCGAGGTGTGTGGTGTCCAGCGGGCGATTGGAGCAATGCTTCCTTCTGGAATCGGGTTGGAAGGGGAATCGTCTGGCCAACCATAGAATCCATCATCTTCAAGCAAATTGAGTTCTTCATCTGGGTGATCACCTTCCCAATCTCTTCCATTATCTGTGAACACGTAGCCAATTGTTGGAACCCAAACGCCATCAAATGAGTTGCGAACACCGCTTGCAAGTATTCCGTGTTCACCAGTCGACCCATTCACCCACAATAGCGCCCCATTTCTGGAGTCATCCTCTTCGCACACGTTGCAAGTCGAACCGCTATGCCAGATTAGCGTCCCATTTGGTAAAATATTCACTGCATTTGTTTGGTGATTGCCTGTTGGGATGCCTGAGATGAGTGTCGTTTCGTTGGTTATGTTTTCAAGGCCAATATGGTCAAAACGTACCAATTCACCAGCTTCACTAACAAAAATATGACCTGCTGTTATGGCTATGTCATGAGGCTTATTCAATCCTGAAAGAAGAGTTGTTCGATTCATTTCTGCATCAAGCAGTAATATTCTGCCTTCATCTCGGTCGCAAACAATGAGGGTATTTTCATCATACCATTCGAGACAGGTTGGACCGCCAAGGTTTGTTGTGACAACTTCTATTGAAAATCCATCAGGAACTGCGGGTTCCATAAATGATGTATAGGGATAGATTTGCCTTGCAATAAGCAACGTTAGGATCATCAAAATGAACGGGAAAATGTTTCGATACAACGATTCACCTCACGTTATAGTTTCAATATTCTCAACTTTTACTCCAGTTGTTTCGAACAAGATAGTTATCTCAACCGAACATGTGCTGGGGCAAATGTCTACGCCATTTTCAATCAAAGTAATTGATTCTGTTGCGTTCCAATGAGAGAATGTATCATCAGAGGATTGGATTAAACAGGGCGAAGGAACAACCAAATTTGGATCGTTCAGTGCAGGATACTTTGTTTTGTTAAGTGCTGATATGAGCATTGTCGGGAATCGGCTTTCATCGTCTTCGTTATAGTATGACAAAAATTGTAGTTTGTAGATTATGTCGTCCTGGACCAGCAAATATGTACCTGGATTTGGATCCACTCGGTGGACTGCTAAATCATATGTGTACCACTCGAGCCGTTCATTGGTTTCATTTGACCACGAGGAAGTATTAAT
>QQSG01000023.1:0-799 GCA_003602665.1 Candidatus Poseidoniales archaeon | reverse complement strand
CCTCTGAGAAGAAAATGTCCGTCTTTGAAAATTTCATCGTGTGCTCTGATTCATTTGATTCCTGCTGATTTGGCAGGTCAAAATAGGTAAACGTGTCCGTTGTTGCATCGACAACTGTCGTGAAGGTCGAACCATCTGCGCCAAGTGTTGACTTGACACTACCGTCATTCGAGCCCTCAGCCGACTGGCTTCCGAAAGAGCAGGTGTATTGTTGATCATCCACTGTGAGTTCTATTTGGACAGAAGTCCAAGCGAGATCTTCACCCCCCTCGGCAAACGACAAGGATACTATCTCATCCGTGGAGCCATTGGATAGGCTACCATCAGGATCAGAGACAAGCACTCTGTTGTTTGTACCGAGAGGGGACTCGTAGGAGACAACGAGGAAGGTCCACGCTACACCTACAAAAAGCAGGACTACGGCTGTTACTGAGGTCCAACGCTTCCACTTCAACGTACCACTTCATCACAGGCTACGACGACGGCCCATGAAAAGGATTGCACCCAAGGCTGCTAGAATCATGGTTGATGCCATGAAGCCAGGTGTGTTTTCATCATCGTCATCATCAGATGCTGGTTCTATTCCGCCATCACCGACAACAATCTCTCCGAACATGTTCATCGAGATGTGCGGTTCACAAGCATAGTAGAAGGTTTGGTTTTCTGTGAAGGTGTGATGGAAAGCAACTGTTACTGCAGCGGCACCAGAGGTTACGCCGTTTGCTACGAAGGTCGAGGATTGAGCACCGTCGATTTCCTTGACATTGTGACCCATTGCTGCATCAGTCCATGACCAACA
>QQSG01000022.1:30771-31739 GCA_003602665.1 Candidatus Poseidoniales archaeon | reverse complement strand
ATAGATGCCCATATCTTGCATGATTTCATTGACCTCTTTCATTTTACGATCCTTCTTCTTTCTGTATGCAAAAAGTATGTTTCCTAAGACGTCTTTGTGTGGGAATAAAACTGGCCTCTGGAAAAGCATGCCAATGTTTCTCTCCTCAGGTTGAAGATGATCTAGGCTCCTTCCGTTAAGCTGCATTGATCCAGAATCTGGTTTTACAAATCCTGCAATTGCTCTAAGTAACGTTGTCTTTCCACAGCCACTGGGGCCTAGTATCACAAGAATCTCTCCTTCGTTTAAACGAAGATTACAGTCAGAAAGAATGAGGTTTTCATCGTAAGCGAGTGTAAGTGATTGAATTTCGATTGTCATTAGAATCCCCCTCCTTGATGTTCTCTAAACCGTTCAGTGATGACGAAGAGAACGAAAGTAACCATCATCAATAGAGATGCAGTTGCCATGGCGACTGGTTCCACAAGTTGGAAATATTTTGGTCGGGCCATTAATTGGTCAACAAGAATTGGTAGAGTGTCCCATGAACCTGACCGTAAAAGAATCCATGATGCTCCAAATTCCCCTAATGAAAATGCGATAGAAAGAGTTGCAGCCACAACAATTGATCCTTTCATTAAAGGGATTCGAACTTTCAAGAAACGTTGGAATTGTGAATATCCAAGCATAGCCGCTGTTTCATCATACGAAGCGTCAAGACTTCTCAATGCAGGTAAGAGGATTCGAACGACAAATGGTGTTGTCAGCATTGCATGTGGTATGACAGGAAGTCCATACCATTGGAAGAGTTCAGGCCATACCTTGAGTACCCCTAGCAAAACGCCAAGCCCAACCATGACTCCAGATAATGCCAAAGGAAGCATGGATAGTAAATCGATTATCACAGCTGTTTTCTTCTTTCCATTCTGTTCAAGAGCGTGAATAGATGAAGCTACAGAATAGCCTAATAGGACTGCGACTACCATGCA
>QQSG01000022.1:18311-30539 GCA_003602665.1 Candidatus Poseidoniales archaeon | reverse complement strand
GCAAACGTTTCTGAGACAATATCATTCGATATGGATTGTTTTTGTTGCCAGTACCCTGCTAGACCAAGTGCGGAAAGCAGGATTATTCCTTGAAGTGTCGCTCCGCCGAGTACCAACAGACTTGCTTCAGTTCTGTAATTAGGAATTCCAGCTGCGCCTCCCTCAATCGCCATCAGAGCCTCAAGCGTCCACATGTCAGGGGCTAGCCAACGAACGAGAGCAAATGATGTAAATGAAAATATGAACGTGAAAATAAAGGCAGCTCCGATTGAAGTTCTGAGCATTGGCCACCAGAAGTATCGTGCTCGATTGAATCGAGTTTTTCCAATTGGTAACAATCGAATTGATTCCTCAAACCGAGGAGGTATTGTGGCAATTTTAGGTTCTACAAAACGAATCACAAGAGCGAGATTAAACCAAGCATGAGCGAGCAAGAGGGCGATGATATGTCCTGAATTCTCAATTCCAGTAGCATCAGAGATTTTACCAATGAATCCACTCTCGAATCGAAGATCAATCCCAATCGATTCTATCGGGCCGCCCGTTTTGAATAGAGCGAGAAAGCCCATTGCTGCAACGATGGTTGGCGTCACAAAGGGGAGTGTCAATACTGCCCTGATCATGTTTAGGTGCTTCCATTGATGTCTCCCTAACCACCATGCAACAGGTAAACCGATCGCAAGCGTGAGTGTTGCAGACAGTAACGCTTGAATGAACGAGAAGTAGATGGCTTCAGTTCCGAGAGGATGGTCTGATAATGAAAATATTGCAGAGAATGGGTTTTTTCCAGTAACATCCATCAAACGTTGAACAGCCAGATAGATTGGAATCAGAATCAATCCCAGATATACGAGAATCGGTAGATTTCGAATACTGGGCATTGACATGGTTTCAACTCAGATTGAGTTTGTTGAATCGCGCCATTCCTCGAGCCAATCATCCATGTCTTGACCGATGCGATCCATTTCGATGGTTGATGGTTGAGATGGTATTGGGCTGTGGTATCTGTAGCCGTTTGCCTCAGGCAGATCTTTGCCCGCCAATACTGAATACATCAAATTATTTTCAGGCATGTTTGTATTCACTTCGTCGGTGAGTAGAAATTCAATAAAGGCATTAACTGCATTCTTTGAGCCTCCACCATTAACGGGTGCTGCATATTCAACTTGTGAGAATGAAGCGAAGTCAATTTCCACAACCGCCGAGATTGTCGAATTTCCACCATAAAAAGCTTCGACCCCTGGTGAGTGGCAATAAGATACGGTAAGCCATGCGTCACCAATATGGCCTTCATTCCATATTCCGTATCCTCCTGTATAATGCGTTTCATATGCTTCAGTCCATCCACTCGTGAAAATAGCATCATTTTCAGCCATATCGGACCACCAATCAAATGCAGTGGTATTACTTGACTGCTGTTCAAAATAATCAATTGTTGCAACCATAAACGCTCTTCCTGGGGAAGATGTAACCGGGCTAGGGAATGCAGTTCGTCCTTTCCATTCAGGGGATGTTAGTTCTTCGAGTGTTGACGGGAAGGATACATTATTTTCACTCAAGGCCTGCGTATCTGCATTCAAACAAATATAGCCTTGGTCAAAGGGAACTGCTTTGTTACCACTATAGGGTATGGTGGCCTTTGGGTCGAGGTCTGGGATATCTGCACTATGTTCTGCAAGCAAATTGAATTGGAATGCAGTTTGGAGATATGTATTGTCCAGCCCGAGAGCTAAATCTGCTTGGGGGTTGTCCTTTGTGAGCAAGAGATGCTCAAGAATACCTCCTGCATCATCTGTTCGAATCATCTTCACTTCAACACCAGTTTGGTTTGTAAAATCATTGAGAACATCATCCGTGATTGCAATGATGTCGTATGTGACGATCGTAAGGACACAATCATCGCCCTTATCCATGCCATCATTGCATACTCGTTCTTCATTAGATGAATCAAGGCATCCACTAAACGAAATGCTCACCATCAACAATGAAACAATCAAATGTAATTTCAGTTCAATCCCTCCAATGCATGGATGAGGTTGTGGCATCGATCTACGACTTCAAGTGGATTGCTTGCTAGAACGTAGAGTGAGGGTTCCCAACCGAAATCTCCAATGTCAAGAATGGCGTCAATAGCACCTTCTACGTTCTCAATGCCATCTCTATCACCGTCTGCAAGTTTCCACCCTAAGTGTTCACAAGCGTCTCGAACAGCATCGATGTCTGTTCCATCATGATCACCAGGAGGTCTAATGTTGATGATTGAATTCTTACTATCGTCCATCTTGCGGACATCCAACAAAATCCCTGCGAGAGTTTTGGATGAACCAAATTCGGGTCTGCTATGTGTTCTCAAAACATTCCCAACCGCAGTAACTTTCCCTGGGATAGAAGCGACATCCTCAGTCGATGAGGCGTCTTCCATGCATGAGGCTATATTCAATCCAACTTGAGGAATGACAGGTAGTATTAATTTTGAATCGAGTCGACTGATCGCCCATTCAAGGCGTCGAATCATGGCTTGTTCTTTCTGATTTGCCTCCAAGTCCATTCCGGTAAATGTTTTGTCATATCTGAGAACTTGATTGTTTCCAAACTGAAACTCAATGACGAATCGTTGGCGTAGAAGGGATTCTTCTGGACCTATCGAAATCAAGCCTGATGCGATTTCTTTTGCCCATCCATCGACTGTGAGGGCGTCAGCAGACCCGGGTAACTCGAGAATGGGCTTTTGATATTGACGGGAAACAGTACTCTGAGTCGTACCAAGAGTAGCCGCAATCTCCATTTGGGACCATCCCTGAGAACGTAATTCTCGTGATAATTGCATATGTAAACGACTAAGCCATTTGTCTCCGGTTTCTCCAAGCATATTGTTACGAAAGCACCTGGGTTATTCAATCTATTTATCGAATAATGCATAATGCATAAGTTGTTGTGTATGGGAATCAGACAGGGACGTTCAAAGACCCCATTGGACAGCAAAGGATACATGGGCGCTGAGGCTTTTTTGGATGACGTGCTAAAACGAGTTAAAGAGTTCCTAAATGTTTCTCAGGAGACCGATATCATTCGTAACGGGTTACCTCATGGTTCCCTTCGAAGAACAATTGATCTGAAACTTCCTATGGAAGGGCACGGGATACAATCAGCTCTTGACGACATCGATTCAGTGCTTCGTCATTCAGTTCACACAACTGCTCCAGGTTTTATGAATCCGTTGTGGGGTGGTTTATCGATTGCTTCGATTGCCGGTGAATTGGTCACAGCAGCTACAAACACCGCGATGTATACCTATGAAATTGCGCCCATTGCAACATTGATTGAATCGACTATTCTTACTCGGATGGGTGAACTTGCAGGATTTTCTACATCGAAAGGCACAATGACTACGGGAGGGTCCAATGGTAATTTATTGGGTTTACTTTGTGCAAGGCAGTCAATGGATCAAAAATCATCATCTCTTGGATTTGATGGTCGCAATTCAGTTGTGTTCGTCTCTGAAGAGGCGCATTATTCGTATAGCATAGCCGCTAATGTAATAGGCATAGGCTTTATGAATTTAATCAAAGTTCGATGTGATGAAGACGGTAGAATGCTTCCAGACTCTCTTGAGGAAGAAATTGAAAGGGCATTAGAAGCCGGACAACGTCCATTTGCAGTTCTTGCAACAAGTGGTACGACAGTCAGGGGTTCTTTCGATCCATTACGCCCCCTTGCGGAAATATCTCATCGATTCAATCTCTGGATGCACGTCGATGCTGCCTGGGGAGGCGCCTGTTTATTCTCAAACCAATATCGTTCCTTGATGGATGGATTGGAACTCGCTGATAGTTTTTGTTGGGATGCTCACAAGTTGATGGGTATACCACTCATCTGTTCGGCATTTATCGTCAAGGACGCAGCGATTTTACGGCAGGTTTGTTCTACAGGTACCGAGGCTCACTACTTGTATCACGGAGAATCTGAAGATGTCGATCTTGGACGTTATTCCCTGCAATGTGGTCGCAGGAATGATGCGCTAAAGCTTTGGTTGGCATGGCGGGAAATAGGAGACGCAGGTTGGGCTTCCTTGGTCGATCGATTCATGGAACTTGCAACATATCTTGAACTCAAAGTTGAGGGGACGCCGGAATTAGAGATGGTCTCATCTCGAATGTGGACAAACGTGTGTTTCCGCTTCGTAGGAGACACCGCACCAGAAGATCTCAATGAACTCAATGCTGAATTACGTCATCGGTTGTTACAAGACGGACGATTCATGGTTAGTAAAAGCACAATTAAGGGACAAATCATTCTCCGTTCGGTTATCTCAAATAATCAGATTTCAGAACAGAGTCTCGATTCTTATATTGCACGAGTTGTTGAATTGGGACGGGATATTGAGAGAGGACTTCCTTCTCAGTGAGTGGAAAAACGAAACCTTGAGAAGTAGAATGGAGTCGTGCAGATATGAGCAATGATGAACCTGTGAGGACCGCTCTTTTTGAAGAACACAAATCGATGGGTGGGAATCTCGTTGATTTTCATGGTTTCGAATTGCCGATTTGGTACTCTAACATCAAGTCTGAACATATTGCGACTCGAGAGGGTGCTGGAATCTTCGACGTATCACACATGGGAACTTTCCGTTTCTCAGGTGACAGAGTATTAGAATGGCTTGAATCATGCGCTACTCAAAATGTTACTTCAGTGCCTCCAGGGAGATGTGCCTATACGCATTTTCTAGATCATGATGGATTTATTATCGACGATATGATATTTGCAGTTGTTTCCGAAACAGAAATACTTGGGGTTCCAAACGCATCCATGATCGATGTAATGTGGGATTGGTTCCATCAGCAAAACCCCGATGGAATGGGGGTGCGTCTCGAAAATCTTTCACCAGAAATGTCGATTATCGCTCTTCAAGGTCCTACAAGCAAGGATATACTCGACACAGCATTTGGTGAAGGACAACACGTAGGTCGTTTCCGCTGGGGTTCATTTTCAGAGAACAATCTTGGTGTCACTGGATGGATTCAAGGCACTGGTTACACGGGAGAAGCAGGTTACGAAATCTTCGTCCCTAACGAAGACGTTGTTACTGTATGGAGAGCTCTTTCAGCAGCAGGAGCAACACCAGTTGGGTTGGGTGCAAGAGATACTCTGCGCTTAGAAAAGGGATATCTTCTCTCAGGAGTTGATTTCCTCTGGCCTGGATTGGATGATGGTTCTCACTCTTTCCTAGCAAGAGATTCCTGGGAAACAAACGTGCCATTTGGCCTAGATCTTAACCATGAATTTACTGGTAAATCACGTGTCATCTCACATTCAGATTCCGACGCTCGTTGGTGGGGCATCAAGTATGTTGAACGGGGACCACTTCCCAGGCCTGGTAAAGGCGTTACAACACTAGATGGGACTGTGATTGGAGAACTTACCTCAGGAGCTCCTTCACCTTCATTGGGCAACACTGGAATTGGAATCGGTTATATTTCTGGGGTTGAAGAGGGCGATGAAGTCCTCATTGCAGCCAGTCCTAGGTCCTCTGTTAAGGCCATCATCGTTCGACCTCCATTCGTTTGAATCAGTTTGGAAATCCTGATGGCTCAATGACGAATATTATGAGCGCTACGCGATTGGTTTGGTACACCTGCGGAGGTGCTTTTCAATGGTCGACCAACTGCCGAATCTAGGAAGAGAAAAAGAAATGCTTCAAGAAATGGGTTTCGATTCCATTGATGCTTTATTTGCTGATGTTCCAATGGGCGTCCGCATGAACGAGGATTTGCCACTCCCTGATGCGCAAAGTGAGGAAGAACTTCTTGCCGATGCAAAGCGATTACTTGGCTCAAATGTTGCTCTCGGTGATAAGGTGTCCTTCTTGGGTGCTGGCTTGTATCGTAATTTCGTTCCATCATGTGTGTTTCAACTAATTACTCGTGGAGAATTCCTTACTTCTTACACTCCATATCAACCTGAAGTCTCTCAAGGAATGTTGCAGGCAATGTGGGAATTCCAATCCCTAATCTCTGAATTGATTGCTATGCCAGTGACCAACCTTTCTCTCTATGACGGTTCAACCGCAGCGGCTGAAGCGATTACTTGTGCAGTTCGCGTCCACAATCGAAAAGCAGAACAGAAGAATACAGTATACATCTCAGAACTTACCCCTCCTGATCGTTGTTCAGTCATACACAACTACTGCCAAGGTGCTGGAATTGAAATAAAGAAACTCCGACATCATGAGAATGGCCTCATCAATTTGGATGATGTTGCAAATGCGGCAGGATCCTGTGCGGTCTACGTCGAACAACCAAATCCTCTTGGCATCATCGATGGGGGTTATACTGCTCTCAAGGAAATCATCGGGGAACATACTGCGCTTATTGTCGCAATCCAACCTATCTCTTTGGGTCTGGTCGAAGCACCGGGTAATTATGGGGCCGACATCGTTGTTGGAGAAGGCCAGCCCCTTGGAAGTCCGATAACAGCAGGAGGACCAATCTATGGAATCTTTGGATGTACGAAGGCATACCTGCGTCTTATGCCAGGTCGAATTGTAGGACGAAGTATTGATGTTGATGGAAAAGAGGCATACTGTCTTACTCTCTCAACCCGTGAACAACACATTCGAAGACATCGAGCAACATCGAACATATGCACAAATGAAACATTAATCGCTCTCATGGGCGCTATGCACATGTCACTTTTGGGACCCGAAGGGCTTGAAGAACTTGCCATTCGAAACATGGCAGCTTGCACATACGCTAAACAAAAATTAGCTTCAATTCCAGGATTATCAATCGTTCATGAGGATCAATCTCACTTCAATGAATTCGCTATCGAAGTTCCAGATACTGGCAAGAATTGCTTGACGTACCTGGAGGAAAAGGGAATCATCGGTGGATTTGACCTCTCATGGTGGTATCCTGACCAACCCAATCGTTTGCTGCTCACCTTCACAGACCAGACTTCAGGCGAGGATATTGAACACCTCGCAATAGGGCTTGAGTCGTGGGTTAATGAGGTGGTAGCATGAGTCATCTTTTCGATCATCACGGGGCTCCTGGAAAGGGGTATGCTCAACCAAAACCACTTCTCGCTGGTTCTGAATTGTCCCTACCAGACAATCTCGTACGCAAAAATCTACCACGTTGGCCACGTCTCTCTGAACCAGAGATGGTTCGTCATTACACTTGGCTCTCAAAGAGGAACTTTGGAATTGACACTGGTTTCTACCCGCTTGGTTCTTGCACAATGAAGCACAACCCTCGAGTAAACGAAGTGATTGCACAACTGCCAGGTATCGCTGATATCCATCCTCACCAGCCAGAACATCAAATCCAAGGATTGCTATCTATTTACTACGAAATGCAGGAAATGCTTTCTGTCTGTGCGGGTATGGATGCAGTTACACTACAGCCAGTAGCTGGAGCACAAGGTGAATTCACTGCAGTTCGATGTTTCCAAGAATACTTCAGACATCGTGGTGAGCATCAGAGAACGAAGGTCATTGTCCCGGATTCAGCACACGGAACAAACCCTGCAAGTGCTGCCATGGCTGGATTTGAGATCATTGAAATTCCAAGTAAGGTGGATGGACGAATCGATCTTGAGGCTTTGCGGGCAGTCGTTGGGGATGATACAGCAGCCATGATGATTACAAATCCAAATACACTTGGTTTGTTTGAACATGATATTGCTGAAGCCTCTGAACTCGTTCATGGTGTTGGCGGACTCATGTATTATGATGGAGCAAACTTCAATGCCATTCTTGGAAGAACAAGTCCCGGTCTGATGGGCTTTGATGCTGTTCACTATAATCTACACAAAACCTTCTCACAACCTCACGGTGGAGGCGGCCCTGGTTCAGGTCCAATTGGAGTGAAGGAACATCTTGCACCATTCTTACCGACTCCAATCGTCTCGCGACGAGAAGCAAATGAATCTGAACAAGAGCAAGCAGTGGATGAATTTTGGTACACTTGGCATGAACCAGAGCACACCATTGGTAAGGTGCAGCAATGGCATGGAAACGCTGGTGCAATTATTCGATGTTGGGCTTACTACCGACGATATGGCAAGGAACTTCGAACCATGTCTGAACATGCAGTATTGAACGCGAACTATCTACGCCATGCAATTCATCGAGAAGCAAAATCAGCTGGTGTCGATCATATGTTTGTTGATGGTGCAGAAACTGTTGTCGCAAAACACGAATTCACACTCTCTCTTGGACCTGCAAAAGAAACGCTTGGAATTTCAGCAATGGACGTCGCAAAAGGTTTACTCGATATGGGATACATGGCTCCAACTGTGTATTTCCCATTGGTCGTTCCAGAATGCATGATGATTGAACCAACTGAAACAGAATCGAAGGATACACTCGATACTTTTGCAGAAGATTTTGCTAAGGTATTGCAAGTTGATGCTGAGACACTGCATAACGCTCCAATCACCACACCAGTTCGTCGTGTCGACGAAGTCTATGCTGCTCGTAATCTCTGTTTGCATCATCCATTTGATGAGTGACGACTGAATTTGATTGGTTCCTGAGTGAATTGAAGCATCTCCCATGTGAGTTGCGATGAATGAACAAGTAAAGCAAAACCAATGAGTATAACTTCTAAAAGCGTCCATACCCAAGATATTGTTGCAATAGAGATGACGATTGTAGTTGCAAGAATCATCAAACCAATCAGACTAATCTTTGGTCTGAATCGGACAAGGATTTTATCTTCAATATCGATTATACTCAATGAGATCATCTGCAGCCATCCTTTTCGTAGGATAAGTGTATTGCCATCATTTTTGATTCCAACGTAAGGGTGCTCTCCTAAACGTGTGAGAAAATCTTCTTTCGTTCCGGTATACATTTGTTCCATTCTTTTGCTAATCTGAACTCTTAGGACTTAATCTCATTGCCGATATACAACAAACAAATGAAGTGGGAGTCCTTCCCATGGATATGGTTGGATTGTTTGTTGATGGTTGGTTCCCCTCAGAGGAACGCCCTGTCATGATCATTCCTCTTTTCACAATGGCTTGGTCACTTTTCACACTTGTTTGTCCAATTTTGTTGATCATCGCAGGGAAATATACTGAAGTCGTCCCTTGGTTCATCTTGGCATCAATTCTCCTCCTTGGTTTCGCTCTTTTTTCAACGATGTCTCAGAGGAGAGTTCTCATTCTTCACCGAGGCGTTCACCTAAGCGGACTTCTCATGTCTTCTGTACTTATTTTAGCATTCATTGAATCCGTATCTGCTTGGGTACCTCTGGGAATTGGATGGATTCAATTTGGTATCACATATCACATCGCTAATCGAACATCAGCTGGTTTTGGTGTACAATTCCGCCATCAATGGAATCCCAAAAATCCCCTTGAAATCTCTCCGATTAAAAAAAGCCAGTGGCATATACTCAACACAAGAGCTTCAAACGGATTGATGGCTATTCTTAGAAAAAAAGGAATGATTGGCGCTATGTATTGTACCTTTGAAGAGGATGATTGTTGGTTGCATATCGACGTTTTCAGCAAGGATTTTTTCGATCTAAACGGCATTCTAATCGAAGAAGAGTGACGTTTTTTTTGTAGGATGGCCAAGGGTCATCTAAAAGAACCATACGCGACGGGGAAGATACATGGATGTAACCATATTACTCGGTTCGAAATCGGACATGCCTGTTGCTGAAAAGTGTACCAAAATCCTCAACCATTTTGGCGTAGATTACCAATTACGCGTAGCATCTGCTCATCGTTCCCCTAAATTTGTAGAAGAAATCATTCACAAAGCAGAAGAAGACGGTTGTAAAGTCTTCATCGCTATGGCTGGTCTTGCAGCTGCATTGCCAGGGGCAGTTGCTGCCTTGACCACAAAACCAGTGATTGGAGTTCCATGTGGCGGAAAGGTTCCATTTGATTCTCTCCTCTCAATTGTCCAACTCCCTCCTGGTGTTCCTGCTGCTACAGTTGGTGTTGATCGTGGGGACAATGCGGGCCATCTTGCTGTACAGATGTTGGCTCTTGTCAATGATGACATGGCTCAGAAACTTGTTCAAGACAAACTCGACCAAATCGAACGTGTCCTAAAGATGGACCGTGAAGTAAACGGCGGCCTTTGAAATGTTTGATGCACCTGAATTCATCGAAGAATCGATTGAGCAAATGAAAGCTACAATTGACGATGTCGCAATCATTGCGTGTTCAGGTGGCGTTGATTCAACCGTTGCTGCTGTTATTGCAAACAAGGCTGTTGGAAATCTCTTGCACTGCGTCTATGTAGACACAGGATTCATGCGCAAGAATGAGACTGAAGAGATAGAAAAAATGCTTTCAGAGCAAGGAATTAATCTCGTTACAGTGAAAGCCGCTGACAGATACTTTGAGGCGCTTCAAGGGGTTACAGAACCTGAGGAAAAGCGTAAGGTCATCGGAGAACTCTTTATTCGAATCTTTGAAGATGAGCAAAAGAAATGTGGTGCAAAATATCTTGTCCAAGGAACCATTGCACCTGACTGGATTGAATCCGGTGGCGGTGTTCGTGACACGATTAAGTCACATCATAATGTTGGAGGATTACCTGAAGATATGACATTGGAAGTTGTAGAACCTCTTCGAGACCTCTACAAGGATGAAGTCCGTGAACTCGCAAGAGAACTCGAAATCATCGTTGCAGAACGTCAGCCTTTCCCAGGTCCAGGTCTTGCTGTACGAACTCTTGGAGAACTCACTCCTGAGCGAGTAGGAGTCGTAAGAGAGGCATGTGCAATTGTCGAAGAGGAATTCGAATCTGCCGCAGCAGCAGGTGAAATGGAACTTCCATGGCAATACTTCGCAGCCCTTCTACCGGTACGATCTGTTGGAGTGCATGGTGACGTCCGAGCATATGGCGAAACAGTCGTTGTACGAGCAGTGAAATCCATAGACGGTATGTCTGCTCGATATTCTGAAATCCCTCATTCAATTCTGCAAAAGATCAGCACACGTATTACGAATACCGTCAAAGGCGCAGTGAACCGTGTTGTATACGATATTACGCACAAACCACCCGGTACAATTGAGTGGGAATAGAGGCGCCGATTGTGGGGCTCGAACCCACGACCTTGGGATTAACAGTCCCACGCTCCACCAGCTAAGCTAAATCGGCGAGTTTTGCCAACAACATCTCCTTTATGACGGCTTCCATTGAATCAAGAACTACGAACAGTTCTCAATTGAGATGGTTTCAAGAATTCGTGAACCGTCTTTGACTTGATAATCACTGATCTTAATCGCATCTTTCAAGCGCTGTAAGAGGTGTACGTCGAACCCATAATCGGCATCGAGTGTCATAATTGGTTCTCCTTGTTCAACATAATCTGAGACCTTTTTATGCAATTGGATTCCAATTCCATGGTCAATTTCTTGCCCTTGTTGAGAACGGCCAGCGCCTGCTTCACAGAGGACTTGGCCGAGGATAAGCGCATCTATGTCAGCAATGTTCCCATTTTGTTCAGCATTCAAGACGTATTGTTGAGGTCCTTTAGGAAGAACGCTCCATGGGTCTTGAATAAGTTGGTCTGCGACATCATTTTCAACGCCTTGGCGAATAATCATCTCCCTAAATTCAGCCAATGCCGAGCCGTTATCTATGACTTCTTCTAAATTAAATCCAAGCGCTCTTCCTTGAGCATAGACCAATTCCATGGTATCCTTTGGACCCGCTCCCTTCAGACATTGTATGGATTCAAAGATTTCGTGACTGTTTCCAAGCCAATTGCCTAATGGATGATCCATTTGCGTCAACTGTGCTGTTACATTGATGCCAAGTTGGGTGCCAACCTGAACCATCGATACAGCTAATTCTCTTGCCTTTTCTGAATGCTGCATAAATGCTGCTCTACCATACTTGACATCGAGAACAAGAGAATGAATTCCCTCAGCGGCTTTCTTTGATAGAATAGAGGCTGTGATTAATCCGATGCAAGGCACAGTAGCGGTTACATCTCGAATAGCGTAAAGAATGGAATCCGCCGGAGCAATTTCGTCTGTTTGTCGGGAAATGAAGCAAGGATTCTGTTTCATAGCTTCAATACTCAAACCAGTATCGAAACCGGGAATCGATTCTAATTTGTCGATGGTACCTCCAGTATGGGCTAATCCCCTTCCTGCAAGCATTGGTACGGTTGCTCCACAGGCTCCAAGTGCTGGTGCCAGAATTATGCTCATTTTATCCCCGACACCTCCAGTAGAATGCTTGTCGAC
>QQSG01000022.1:16187-18252 GCA_003602665.1 Candidatus Poseidoniales archaeon | reverse complement strand
ACGTCTCTTCTGGGTTGAGTCCGTTAATTTGACATGCCATCAAAAAGGCTCCAATTTGTTCATTCGGAATCTCCGAAAGATGTTCAATGAACCAAGATATTTCTTCTTTGGATAGAATTTCTCCATCTCTTTTCTTTGCAAGTAAAGAAGGGATGTGCATAATCTCAACTCATTTCGATGCTAAGCCGATTTCCACAAGTCGCTGATGAAGATACTCTCCTGCTTTGATGGATTGATAGGAAACAACGCCTCCGGTTTGCGCTACAAATTCTTCGCGTGGAGTCAGATCGATTTCGTTGCGTGGGTGGACAAACATCGGCATAGAAAAACGCCTCTGTGTAGGATCTCCAGGGTTGACAACCCGATGGGTTGTTGATTTGAATAACCCATTTGTTAGATTCTGAATCATGTCTCCAGAATCTACGATTATTTGTTCATGATTGCCCTCAACATCAATCCATGTTCCATCATGGTCCATGACTTGTAATCCTGCAGCAGTTGCAGTCATAAGGAGCGTAATCAGATTGATGTCTTCATGAGCAGCAGAACGTACTGCTCCATCTGGTGTGGATTCGTCAAGAGGTGGATAATGGATGATTCTCATGATGGTATTTCCATCACTTGTCATTTCAGGCAACCATGTTTCCTCATGACCAAGATAGGTGCTGCATGCACTGAGAAGCAGAGTTGATATGGCTTCCATTTTGTTGTAAAGCGAATCGACGTTTTTCTCAAAATGTGGTAAATGATGACTCGGCCAAATGTTTGCAGGATATTTCAGGTCAGTTTCACTTCCCTGATTTCCTCTTCCCGTTTGCCAGAATTCTTTCAAATCAGGAGCCGGATTGTTCTTTGCGTGTTCGATTCCAAAGGCAGTGTATCCCCTTTGGTGTGAAATTTCTGGGCGAAGATACGTTCGCTTTGTTTCATCATTAAGATCAAAGAAATGCTCTGCTTGCTTGTATGTTTCCTCAATGAGATTAAGATCAATGCCATGGTTGACTAAAGCAAAGAAACCAATGTCTGTGAGTGATTGTCCGACTGCTTGAATAAAGGCAGCACGTCGTTCTTCATCACCTGAGAGAAAGTCTTGCAAATCTGCAACAGGTAATGGTCTTGACAAAGGGTTCACCCCTAGTTGTCTCGAAGTTTAGAGAGCAATCGAAGCATTTCGAAATACAGCCAAAGAACGGTCACAAGGATCCCATAAGCGCCCCACCATTCCTGTTGCTTGGGAGCACCCATGCGTACACCAGACTCAATCATTCCAAAGTTGGAAATAAGCATCATGGATGCAACGACAATGATGAACAAACTAATCCCTATTCCAATAGGTCCGCTACTGTGGAGGAATGGGATGGAAACTCCTGGGATGAACATAAACACAACACTGATCAAATAAATGAACATAATTGACCCTGTAAGAGAAAAGACGATTTTGTTAAATGTCGGTGTTGGGCGTATGATTCGCAATGAGTAGATTGTCAACATAGCGCCAATGACTCCAAGAGTTGCTAAGCCTGCTTGGATAGCAATTCCAGGATACATCAATTCAAAGACCAAAGTCAAAGGACCGATGAAGAATCCTTCCATGAATGCATAAATCATAACAGGTGTCTGAGGATTCGAAGGACGGGAGAACATAAGATACAGAGCAATTCCAATTGTACCGAACATACCAAAGAACATCATCGGTAAAAGAATGCCTGGAATCAAATATCCAAGCACAACAGTACCGAGGGCTGAGATGGTCATCAATCCAAACAGAATTCCAATTTTCTGTAAGGTTCCTTCGAATGTCATTCGGTCGTTTCCGGAGATGGTATTCCAAAACTTTGGTTGGAATACGGGGTTACTCGAACTGTAAGCCATGACTCGTCTAGAGTGCGGTCCTTTGTCAAGGTTACGCGCCTCAAGCCTGTTCAGACATCTGTTGTTGGTAGTATTCTTCGAGTTGGTCAAGACTCCATCCCATTTCCAAATACTTCTCAACCATGGCCTCATCCCAACCTGGGAAACGACCGAGGTCTTGAGCCGATAGTGCACTCGAGGTTTCAGATGCTTG
>QQSG01000022.1:15225-16027 GCA_003602665.1 Candidatus Poseidoniales archaeon | reverse complement strand
AGCATGAAGATTTCACCCATGCCTTTGTCAGCTTCACCACTGGAACTCCCAGCGTTTTGATTCAGTTGTGTAAGAGAACAACCAGAGACATCTGTTGATGTATCTGGCAAGGTGTCAGGACAGTCATCATCAACATCCAAGACTCCATCTCCATCATCATCGAGTGATTCATTTGCAGTATTGTTTGTTTCGTTCCCTGTTGGTTCTGGCGTGATACCACCTAGGTCACAACCCAAAGCATCTGCTTCATTGATTCCGTCACCATCTGCATCAGCCATATTGATGGCATCTTTTGGTGAAACATCAGCAACTCCTGGATCTAATGCAGTCGTTTGAGCCCAAGCCACTTCGATTTGATCGAGAATACAATCACCGTCTGTATCTGTCGATAGTGGATTTCCTCCCAATATATATTCGTCATAGTTTGAGAGTGTGTCTCCATCAACGTCCATATCTGCTTCAAGCGTAGTTCCAAACATTGCAATGGTTCTGTTGAGGCCGTTGCCGACTTCCCAGATATCGGGTAATCCGTCGTTATCAGTATCAGTGACATTGTCTAAACGATTCCAGTCAGCATACCACGAGGTTATGTATGGAGTTGCAATTTCAGTAGAATCGATAATCAATCCCATTTCACGGTTGCGAACCATTGCAGAATCGCCCCAGTTGATACTTGAGATAAGAACGGAGGTTCCGTCGACGATAGCCCCCTTGTTGTGTAATTTTGAAACATCGTCATCTTCGCTCATAATGATTGCAGAGACATCCCAACCATTGGTTTGATTCCAATCGTTATTCATTC
>QQSG01000022.1:10232-15157 GCA_003602665.1 Candidatus Poseidoniales archaeon | reverse complement strand
CGCTGTGCAGCATCTTCAAGTGCAGTAACTACTGGATTTTCACCCCATCCCCATTGCCAATCAAGGTCAAGGTATTGCAATGAAAGTAAAATTTCATCATCAGCATTCTCAATCATAGTGGTTAATCCTTCAACACAATCATCTGGGCATGTCAAGAGAGTTCCCGAATAGGTTCCCGTGTATTCTGGAGCCGAATCTCCGACGATTGTTCGTACATCAGGCATAGGGTAGCTGTTGGTTGGTGGAGTGGATGATACTGGTGAAACATACATTGAACCTTCGTCAAATGCCATGTGTTCTAAGACAGTCTGAGCCAATTCTTGGCTGTGGACAATGACGCTCCAATCTCTGTTGCCTCGTTGACCCGGTGGTGGGAGTGAAGCATCCTTCCAGTTGCCGGATCCTATCCAAACAGATGCTTCATCTTGTACTGCTACCTTAGCGTGTAAGTAAAGATACGGGTCATCGCCACTTCCACCGAACCATGAGACGTCGATTCCTGCTTGCTTGAGTTCGTACGCATAAGATGCCTGAGTTTCTCGGTCGTTCGTATTCCACCAAGATTCGACCTCATTGAGAACAACCACGACGGTAACGCCTCTATCATGTGCATCGATGAGTGCCTGTGTGAGATCCATTGATTGGAGTTGATAGAGATGCAGATGAAGGGAGGTTTGTGCTTGATTTACCCATGCCAGTACATCGACTAAACCATCATGAGGACCAAGAAGCGGTTGTATCATTGTGGCATCTGAAAACGTCAGATCAGTACAAAAATCACTTGCTCCAAGTCGTCCCCATCGCTGGTGCCAATCGACTGATTGATTCGTGTCAGTAATTGACCCACATCCATCGCCTCTGTACAAAATCAGATTGTCAATGCCATTGACTGGTTCGGACAGAGCAACACCAGACCATCCGATTGCATCGACAGGACCGTTCCCGTAAACAATCGTATCAGCAACATCTCCTGTTGGATGAATGAGTTGCAAAGCCATGCCACTATCCAGTAGATAGATTGGGGAACTCATTGCAGTGTTCATGTCGATAATTGTACCATCTTCATACAAACCAAGGCCTGAAACGTCATTTGTCAGTTTTACAGATGACCCTGCATCGATTTGCAAGTTCGTAATGACGGCGGTATATTCGGTATTATCTGCAGCTGTGCGGCGAACTTGCCATCCGTTAAGAGTAGCAGATTCTTCTCCATAATTGGTGATTTCAAAGAACTCGAGTTCAGTAGAAATTGATGAGATGCCATCCCACATGACTGATGTGAATTTGATTGACTCTTGGGAAGCGATCATTGTTGCATCAGGTTCTGCAGTTCCTGGCGTTGGCCATGCGAACTCAACCCATTCAGAACTTGTCTCATTGAAACCGTAAGTGACACAATTACTTGCCAAAAATTCTGATGGAGGTGATGCGCTTGTGACAAGTTCGCCATCTGGATTGAGTATTTCGAGTACTCCCGTGTCTTCGAGAGATCCGCCAAAGATATCGTAGGTCAATTCAACAACAATTCGTTGCCCTGCTTCGATTGTCGTGTTGTTTTCAGCATGACTCCAAAGCATAGTGGAGTCAATAAACTGACGTCCCATGAGTGGGTTCGAGGTGTAATCCACGCTCACCATCCAGCGACTGAGATTGACGGGGTCTGTGCCGGTGTTGTAAAGTTCAATCCAATCGGCAGAAGGTGAGAATTCCGAGTCATCACAAGATGATGCAATCTCTGTGATTACAATGGATTCTGAATCAGTGTACTCTGGCCATACTGGATTCGCTGTCCCAGGTGTTGCCCAAGCACTGTTGACCCAATCATCCATCCCCCATGTAGTGGAAGTTGTAGGTGCATTAGCACCAGATTGACCAGCACCTGCATGCGTTTCTGTATTGTTGATGAGGGTTTCTCCCTCGAGCGTACTCGTCCATTGGGCTGAGTGAGCAATTGCTCCATTGCCATCGATGAGGTTTATTTGGTCTGGTGTCGTATGTTTTAGGTAAAATTGAGAAGTTCCGTTTAGAGCGATTAATGTTGTTTCACCGGGTGTTAGAATTGTTGTCGATTTCATTGGCATGTTGTACTGATGCAACATAAGGTTTCGATTTGCTGCAGATAATCTCCAACCCGCTACATCCACTTCTGAAGAACCAAAATTGTGAATTTCAATCCATTCGCCACCTGGATACAATTCTGAATCTGATCCGACTGCATCAGGAAGCAACTCTGTGATTCTGATATCACCAGTTGTAGCCGTTGGAACTGGTTCTGGTTGGCCAGGAGTCGGATAGAGGGATGGTGACCATGCATCGTTGTAGTTTGTGCTACGAAGAAGAGAGATGTTCGGTCCATAGTTTGTGGCATACCAAGCCATATCAACGACGTTCGAGGAAGCATCAAGCAAGACGAGATGATTGTAATTATCCCAAAGACGAGTGTCTGCAGTAAATTCTACGATTCGACGTTCTCCTGACAAGATGGTTGTACTTCCTTGGGTACTGTTTACTGCGATTGTGCCTGGGTCGAGGAAGGTTTGATTCCCCATCCCATCGATAATGGACCAGCCGTTGAGATCGATATCGCTTGTACCAGTGTTGATTAATTCAATCCATTCACCTAATGGTGAAGCGTTTCCGTCATTATTTGAAACAGGCATGATTTCATTGAAACCTACAAATCCTGATGCAGTCATCGAATCCAATGCAGGAATATTTGTTGCGTTTGGTGACGGATACGTAGAAATGACCCACATGCCTCCAGCTGGATTTTCTTCCAGTGAGAATCCTGGTTCGTTATTATTCCAACTTACTTCGTCTCCAATACTTCCGTTTGGTAAGTAGAGTCGAACCGTCTCTTGGCCATTGTTTAGAACTCCACTGCTTGATGTTGCATTTACTGCTACAGTTCGGATTTCGCCTGGATAAATGAGTTGCGTTGCATAATCAGAGGTTGCACCAATAAGGTGAGATGAATCAAGTTCGATCATGTTACCCGCTTGGTCTTGTAGCCACCATCCAGACATATTGATGGTAGAGGTTCCGTTGTTGTGCAGTTCAATCCATTCACCACCAGGCCAAGAGGCATTGTCTCGACTTGGCCAAGAATCAGCCATGATCTCATTGATTTGTAGGTCGCTTGGGAAATAGGTAGGTCCTGCACTCCCACTTCCACTGTTCGAGGAACCTGGTGTAGGATTAGAGGTCGCTATCCAGTCAGCATACGCATCAGATGGGTCTTGTTCAAGGCTGACACCAGAAGAACTGGAATTCCATGTAGCTTCATCAATCCAATTTCCAGATCCATCGTAGAGAGTCATGAAGTCGTTTGAATTTGCGACATAGAAGTTGCTATATCCATTTCGAGCAATGACCATGTAGTCCCCTGGAGCAATGGTGTATGTGGATGCATTATTGATATCATAACCAACGATACTGTTCGCATCAAAGGTGAGTGTCTTTGCGGCCTTATTTGAGAAATACCAGTTTCGAACGTCAACGCTTGTTGTACCAGAATTTGAAATTTCTAACCATTCGCCACCAGGATACATAGCATCATCAAGGCCGTTAGGATTCGGTAAGGCTTCGTTGATGCAAATAGCACCTGAACATGGCTGGCTGCGAGCGGATGTCGATTCTACTGGTTCAATCAAAGGTGTGAGTGGAACGAGTAAAAGAAGAGCGAGTAAAAAGTATGATTGGCCGCGCATGGTGTCACCTACAGAGATACCTGACATCATCCCCCTCATATCTTTTGGCGAGGCGGAGTTTCCTGTAAATCAGATGAAACCGAAATTATCAGCCATTTGAGCGAATGTGTAAATCATAATCGGAACAAGAATAATTCCCATACCGTGGCTTCTACGTATCCCGATTCGAGGAGGCATCATTCCAAGGATGGTTCCTACAATAAGGACTCCTATTCCGACGAAACCTGTTGAAAGCCAAACAAGTGCAGCCACGAAGATAATAACGCCCATAACCATTGATTGCAGTGGAATCGCAGCGTGAAGTCGTAGCATTCCTTTTCCAACGATTTTCATAATCGGCATTGCCATTATCCCTGCAGCAAGACAAACTGCAAGTAGTCTGATGAAATCCGCAGTGGGTTCTGTGGAGTTCCATGTTTCGATAGGATACATCATTTTCAGAGCAAGGGTTGCACCTGACCGAGATCTTCCAATGATGTAGAGGAATCCAAGAACCATGACCGTAACTGCTGTGTTAACCGCAGACAGAATTGCAATGACTTCCAAATCCTGTTTTGTTTGAGGTCCCTCATGACCACCTTCGGCTTCAGCGATGGCGATTTCAAGTAACTCGTCATCAGAAAGTTCTGTTAATCGACGTGTTTCCCAATCCATCCCATAGCCTTCTTTTCCTTGCACCTTGGCTGCAACGTTCCTTCCGCCCATGACCAAAACAGTTGCTTGAGATGCAGTCATACCAGGCAAAACCCCCATGCTTGCACCCGCTACTGCTGACCAAAAGCATGGAGCAATGAGTGGTTTTACAGGTGGTAAATCCCAGTTTTCACGTTGAGGTGGAAGGTGACTCGTCGTTGCGTAAATATCCAGTAAATTTGCAATTCCAAAGAGACCAGCTAGACTGGGAAGAAGGAGAGATGGTGATGGCATTCCAACAGGGCTGTCAACTGGGAGTTCGAACACAGCCCATCCATACAAACCAGCGAGAAGGAAAAAGATTGTAGCCGCAAAGAATCCAGCAAGTCGGCTGTCATTTCCAAGTTTCTTTCTGGTAATTTTCTGAATCCATTTAGGCCAATCAAGGCGGGTTGTTTCTGTAGCAAGAAGAAGCAGTGAGATCGTAAGGAGAATCACTGGTAGCCAACTGCGAAGTCCATTGTACCAATTCAGTTCAGGTCCAAATGCAATTCGCGCAACAATAATCAGAGGTAATGAAAG
>QQSG01000022.1:8579-10129 GCA_003602665.1 Candidatus Poseidoniales archaeon | reverse complement strand
CCATCCGGTGCACCAATAAGTGCCGATGGAATGTAATTCAGGAAGGTGTGGACAGTACCTGTCGATACAATGATCGCAGCCACAGCTGAAAGAGGTATTCCTAAATCGAGCAAAGCTGGCGATAATGCAAGTAGAATCAGTGCAACGTTGTTGACGTGGAAACCGGGAATGAGTCCAGTTAAAGAGCCCATGAAGACACCGAAAAAGAGGGCTCCAAGGAGCCACCACAAATCAGTGAAATACGCTTCAATCATTTCCTCACCTCATCATTGCTGGTCGATGTATTCTTGACGATCGCTTGTCCCGTCTCCATTCGAATCTTCAGAATATGAACTGGTACCAAATGAATTCTCAAGAGTATCACTGAGCCCGTCGTTATCTCGGTCATCAACATCAGCGCTTTCTAATGCATAGATGACAGCCATCGATTGGCTGTCCTCGATTTGAAGCAAACGACCTTCCCATGTCATCGCTATTCCAAGATGCAATTCATCGAGGCCTATGGAATTGCCAAGAGCATTGAGGCGGACTTTCTTCTCACTTCCTGGTTCTGATAGGAACCATGTTCCGTTTTCTTCAACAGCAAGACCGTTTAATCGAACAACTTTGTTCTTGTCATAGCCCCATTGAGTAGCTCCATCAGACCAAAGAAGTGTTGTAGGATTCATTTTGTCTCCCTCTGAGAGGTCATGGATAAGCAATTCAGCACGCATATTTTCATCGTCCCAAGAAACAGTTACATCAGCAACAACGGCTTGACCAGCCTCGAGCCATGTTGATCGAGGTCCCGGTATTGTCACTGCAATACTTGTCCAACCTGGGGTATAGCCTGCTGAGTCGGCAAAGTACCCTGATTCGTCTTCAACACTGGGCTCAACTGCATATTTCATGTAAGCCGCAACAGTGTAATGTGTATCAGGGTCGCTCAGAGCAGCAATTGGATTTGCGCTTAGCATCAATAACAGGTCGTTAATTGTCGATGTGGCGGTGAGTGACTCGCTTGAGTCGCCTGCTTTATCGAGGCACCACGAGGAGATTGCTGTGTTCCATACAAGACGGCCACGCATCTTGATGGCTTTTCCTTCCCATGTTTCAGCCATGGATTTGTCATCCTCGCTTGGGATTACACACAAAGGTGAACCTGCTGAACCTGTAAGTTCCCATGTATCATTATCGATGGAGAGCATACCTGCAACATCGACAGTTCTGCCTGATTGATACATCCACGTAGATTGGGAAGACCAATCGAGCAAGGGGATTTCAATCGGATGATTGCGGTCAACCATGATTTCGGGTCCTTGGACTCCAAGATTCCATCGTAATTCACGCTGCTGATAGGAAAGGACTCCTTGAACAGTAACCTTGGATCCTGCTTCAATCCATTGTCCTGTTGAGGAATGAATAGTCATGCCTATTTGATGTTCAGAGTTTCCGTAGTTAGGATGGTCTCCAAGTTTGGCATTTCCAAAGGCAATATCGGGTGCGAGAGATTTGGAAATGAATCCAGTGAGTTGTATAATCTCTCCATCGAATGCTTCTGGATTTATCGC
>QQSG01000022.1:2558-8437 GCA_003602665.1 Candidatus Poseidoniales archaeon | reverse complement strand
GGTGTATCTCCTGGCCGATACCATCTCAATTCAACAACGCCAGTACCATCATCAATGATTGCGTCGAGTCGATCATCTCCTGAATTGTAAGGGTCCTCAACCCATGAAATCAATGTCCCTTCGACCTTAACTACCTCGTTAACATACTCGGTTAAATCGTCAACATCCACAACGGATGGCTCTCTTACCATCGCATACCAGTTCAGGGTCGCAACCAATAAAAGAGATATGGCAAACATAACCCATAATCTTGGACCGTTGGTTTCAGGGTCATCAGTTGATAATCGAGCGAGAAAGGACTTGAGACCATCCGCCATGAACTATGGTTTCGCCTACAGGGGATAGCCGTTGCCCTTCGGCTTTCTGACAAGAGATGCCTTGAAATGGAACGAATGGGCAGGTCTTACTATGCGAGACAGGGTTATCCGCGATGAAATTCATCGTGATATCTTGGTGCCGGCACATCATGCGAGAATTATTGATACGCATGAATTCCAGCGATTACGGAATGTTCAGCAACTTTCAACATGCGAATTTGTTTTCCCTTCAGCCACTCATACTCGTTTTGCTCATTCCTTGGGCGCCTACCATCTTGCAGGTGAATTAACGGACTCACTTCAGGAAGTTCAACCAGGTCTTCTCTCTAATGAGGATGCAGAATTGGTCCGTTTGGGAGCTCTTCTTCACGATATCGGCCATCCTCCTTATTCTCATCTTTTGGAGACTCCAGAGGTTTTTGCAACATATCACTCACACGAGCATTGGGGCAGGATTATGCTCGAGAATACATCCTCAGAGATAGGTCAAGTACTCGATGAAGTACTTGGAACCGAGAGGAAAAAACGATTGTTTTCGATATTAGATGGTGCAAATGAATGCGATGGCGTACCAATCGCTCCATTCCTTAAGGAGATCATCAGCAGCCAGTTAGACGTTGATCGAATGGATTACATGATTCGAGATCAGGCCAATACAGGGGCTCAAATCGGTGGATTTGACAGTGCAAGAGTCATTCGAGCAATGAGAGTAAATGACCAAGGGCACCTCTATGTGAAGTCATGGGGTCTTCCTGCAATAGAAGCTTATCTCGTCACCCGGTATCACATGTACAATCAGGTCTATTTCCATAAGGTAAACATGCTTACTCAGGCATATCTTGTCCGGATGTTGGCTCGAGCAAGAACGCTTGCATCGGAAGGGAAACTCACTCTTGGAAGCGAAGTTGAACACATGTTGCTAAACGATTCACTCACCGCAAAGCAGTATGCGGAAATCCATGATTCTCACGTGAAGGTGGCCATGAGTCGCTTCTCGAGGAACCAAGACGAGATTCTTTCAAATTATGCCTCTCGACTTATGGCCAGGCGGGATTATCATAAATCTCTTCGAATAACCTCGCTTACTTCAGAGATGTTTGATGTTATTCGAGATGATGTATCAGGATTCATCAAGGGGGCAGGTTTTGATCCTGAACACGATTTGATTACTGCCTCAATCCGAAAGCGGGGATACATGCCGTACGAACAAGGAATTATTTTGGAAGACGGACGGGACGCAGCAGAGCATTCTCCTCTCATTCGTTCCCTTTCTCAATCCGATGAACAAATCTTAGTTTTCGTTCCTGAACAGATCCGTGATGAGTGTGAAGCGCTGGTCCGTTCCAAAACGAAACCGTCCCAATCATCACTTGCTATGTTTGATTCGGCAGACTCATGAACTTCGTTTCCTAGCATGCAACATCGGGCCTGTAGCTTAGTTGGTTAGAGCACCCGGCTCATAACCGGGCGGTCAAGGGTTCAAATCCCTTCGGGCCCACTTTTTTTCTTCACAAATTTGTTCACAATCATACACTTCCCGGCAAAATGGTTATGAGGGTCGATATGGTGGCTTGAGTTAGTGAGCACAATGTCTGGAATCAAGAGAACACTTTGCGTTTTGACCCTTTACCTTGCCTCAATCTTGCTTGTAGCAGTTCCTGCACAAGCACAGTTGCCTACTGCAGCGGTCTCAATTACCTGTGCTCCTGCAGAAATTAAGGTCGACGTCAAGCCAGGTTCAACACTTGTTGGATTCACCACATGTACTGCAACCAACCCTACGGCGTACATCGAAAAGATTGCACTTTCCGTTACATCAGATGGGCTTGCAGCGGCAGCTCCCGGGGACATTTATGTCGGTGGCGGCCAATCAGAGGACTTCCAAGTTGTTGTCCGTGCTCAACCGTTCATGACAATGCAAGCAAGAAGTTTGGTTGTTCAAGGAAGCGTCCAAGAGATCAGTGGCGTACCACCTGCAAACGTTGCTACATCTGGGGCATCTATGATTGTCTCAATCACTCAATTCGCACTCTTGCAAGTTGAAGCAGTCGAGCCTTTCGTTCAACTCATGCCCAAGACTGACAAGGATTTCGAGTTCAAGGTTTATAATCTTGGAAACCAATTCGATTTCATGAAGGTTGGAATCACAGAGAGTTCCCGTGAGAAACTTGAAGACGCAGGATTCAACATCAACATCCCAATCAGCAAGGTCAACGTAGAACCAATGGTTGCTCCTGCTAAGGTCCGAATTCAGATCCGTACTCCTAAGACACAAGGATGGACAGATGCTTACCACACCCTCGACTTCTACGCTGAGTCTGATTTCTCTTGTAAGAACGGTGGATGTGACCGTGAATCTCAGATGATTACAATCTACGTCCGTGGTGTTTACCTTCCAGGCTTTGAGATCATTCCTGCACTTTCCATGGTTGCTCTCGCAGCAGCAGTCGCTGGTCGTCGGTTCTTAGGAACTGATGATGAAGAAGGAGAGTGGCGAGAAGCCGCTCCTGGCCTCTAACTGGTAAAAACCATACAACTTTTGCCCGTATCGGGGTTGGGTTCTTAACCTCCCCATGCGAGGAATATATGAGATGAGTAAATGAGTGGGCTACTAAGTAAGGCTAATGCCGCTGAGGGAACCGTTGAAAACGAAGCAAAAGTCGAAGCAGTTGCTGAAGTCTTACCTCCTGTTCAGGAAGGAGGCGGACCTGACATACCAACCATGCTGAAAACAGGTGGTTGGGTTATCATCATCATCGGTGGTTTACTTTCCTTACAAGGTGGTTTTTGGGGGCTCATCGTTGTCCTTGTTGTCCTTGTCCTTGGGATTGGAGCGCTTTATGGAGGCCAGACTCTCTCTGAAGAAGGAGTTAACCCTGTCAAGATGGGTGGAGCTGCACTTCTTGCCGTACTCTTAGCTGCTGGCCCTTACGGAGTCTCTATGCTCATGCCTGCTGATTCAATCGGTATAACAGACCTTGAAATTAAAGAAGAATCCAATGAAATTTCATTCAGAGTTATTGGTTCTGCATCAGAGGTCGATGCTAAAGTAACTGCTAACGGCGATACAATGTGGACTGGATCCGAAAAGATGAGTTCAGAATCTGCTCGATTTAATATTCCTCTGGAAGATGTATTTATTGGTAATTCGTGGGCTTGTGGCCTCTCTACCTGTGATGTGAATACAAATCAAGTTGAGTATATTCTTGAAGTCAGTTCCGACGATACATCTCAAAGCGTAGAGTTGAGTCCTGAATTTATGACCAGGGAAGTTAAGGATTCGGGCGTGCGCATTACCCCGATAATTAAGCAAGAATCGAATGCCGAAAGCGGAAATGATAAGAGGGTTGAAGGGATTCTTATTGAAATGCAAGCAGGACTCCTTCCTTCATCTCATACCCATCAAGATGGAGGCTCTCATTCTCAAACAGGCGGAATTTGGGTTGAATCCGATTACACCTTGGAATTGATCATCAAGAAAGGTTCAACAGTAGTATACGGAAGCACAGATTGCTCAAACCCATCAACAGAAGGCTTTCCACAAATTGTAGTTGAAGGGACTGATGGTATCTCATGCAAAGGAGATAGCGGAGTAACTGTGAATGGTTGGTTCTCTATGCCTGGTGATGCGAACGATGATGCGGCTGGCGAATATCTAAGTTTAGAGGCTATGGATTACAGTAACCACGGTGATGGCTGTTACACATTTGAAGTTCGTATTCACAATACTTTCTACGAAGGAATGAACGATCCTGATTCAGATGCAACTGGTATCATCATCGATAGCGATGTTGCATGGGACCTCGACTTTGAGGAATACAACAATAACGGAAACTCACAAAAGCCAAACCCCAGTATGCCTTCCTGCTGAAATGTTCATAACTCGGGCTAGACTGATTGTTATTTTTTCGAGAATAAAAACATCCAGTTATAACCTATCTAGGTTCATCTGGGGGATATGAAGAAATCGCTCGTATACCTAACACTCGCTCTACTAATAGCCTCAACATTACCCCTTTCTGCAACTGCAGATGCGAACGATGACATCCCTACAAACGCTGCAGCAACAGGTGTTCACGACTCTTTAGTGGCTGCTCTAACGCATGCAAATCTTGTAACCACACTTCAAGGAACTGGTCCATTTACGGTATTCGCACCAACGGATCAAGCGTTTACTGATGCTGGTATCGATCTCAATGATTTCGATACTCCTGAAGAAAATGCCACACTCTCCGATATCTTACTCTATCACGTCGTGTCTGGATCTGTTCCTTCTAGCGCAGTAACAGATGGTATGCTTGCAACTATGGTTAACGGTGACAAAGCAAAGTTTGGAGTCAGTGGCGGAACAGTAACTGTCGGCACTGCTAACGTGACTACAGCAGATGTTCCAGCTTCCAATGGAATCATACACGTCATCGACAAGGTTCTGATGCCGCCAGTAGACATTCCTGCAACTGCCCAGACGACTGGCATACACAATTCCCTCGTTGCAGCAGTCATTCAAGCCGATTTACTTCCAACCTTACAAGGTACAGGGCCATTCACGGTTTTTGCTCCTACCGACCAAGCGTTTACTGACGCAGGCATAGATTTGGCTGCTCTTGATACCCCAACCGGAAAGCAGACACTCTCCGACATTCTTCTTTATCACGTCGTCTCATCAGAAGTCCAGTCCTCTGACGTCACAGATTGTATGTCTGCAGATGCAGCAAATGGGCAGCCTCTTTCTTTCTCAGTTGGCTCTACTGTAATGGTGAACGACGCAAATGTCACCCTAACTGATGTTGTTTCAAGCAATGGTCTCATCCACGTCATCGACAAGGTTCTGACGCCATCGGATACTCCTAATGATATACCACGAACTGCCCAGTGCACAGGAATCCACGATTCCCTTGTGGCGGGTGTAATCCAAGCAGAGTTACTTTCGACATTACAAGGCCCAGGACCATTTACCGTTTTTGCCCCAACGGACCAAGCGTTCGTTGACGCAGGTATTGATCTCGCTTCCCTCGATACCCCAGAAGGTAAAGCCACTCTCAGCGATATCCTTCTCTACCACGTCATCTCTGGCGAAGTTCCTGCAAGTGCAGTCACTGAATGTTTGGCAGCAACTGCAGTCAACGGTCAATCATTATCGTTCAGTGTAGGTGCTGGCGTGATGGTTAACGATGCAAACGTTACTCTTGCAGACGTCAACACCAGCAACGGAGTCATCCATGTTATCGACAAGGTGCTTACTCCAACCGACACTCCGAATGACATTCCTCGAACTGCCCAATGCACAGGAATCCATAATTCACTTGTTGCAGGTGTGATTCAAGCAGAACTCCTTGAGACACTTCAAGGAACTGGGCCATTTACAGTGTTCGCTCCTACCGACCAAGCGTTTACAGATGCAGGAATCGATCTGGCTTCACTCGACACACCAGAAGGAAAAGCCATTCTTTCAGACATCTTACTTTACCACGTTGTCTCCGGAAACGTTCCTTCGTCAGCAGTGACTGAATGTATGTCTGCTGATGCTGTAAACGGGCAACCTCTCTCGTTCACAGTCAATGG